>NZ_BAAAEP010000077.1:0-13275 GCF_039523075.1 Caenispirillum bisanense | reverse complement strand
CCAGCCTCGCGCAGCTTACTGCCGACGCTGGGCAAGACATACAAGGGACCACAAACAAAAGGACACCCCACCCGTGGCCGAGAACCGGACTCCCCTCGAACAGGCCGAGACGCCCGACAGCCCCAATGCGCCGGGGCTGGAGCATGTCGAGGACTGGATCTTCGACCTCGACAACACGCTCTATCCCGCCACGTCCAGCCTGTTCCCGCAGATCGACGTGCGCATGAAGGAATTCATCGCCACTTTCCTGAAGGTCGATCCGCATACGGCGTTCGAGATCCAGAAGCGCTATTACCACGAGTACGGCACCACCCTGCGCGGGCTGATGCTGAAGCACGGGCTGGAGCCGGACGAGTTCCTGGCCTATGTCCACGACGTCGACCATTCGGTGCTGGAGCCCTGCGCCGCCCTGGATGCGGCGCTGACGGCGCTCCCGGGGCGCAAGCTGATCTTCACCAACGGCAGCGAACGCCATGCCGAGCGGGTGCTGGAGACGCTGCAGCTGGCGCATCACTTCGACGGCATCTTCGACATCCGGGCGGCGCAGTTCATCCCCAAGCCGCAGCCAGAAACCTATGCCGCCATGCTGCGCCACTTCTCGGTGCGGCCGGAAGTGTCGGCCTTCTTCGAGGACAGCGCCCTCAACCTGAAGCCGGCGGCGGAGATCGGCATGACGACGGTGTGGGTGCGGCCGCACGACGTGCAGTGGTTCCGCCACACCCACGACCTCAGCTACTGCCACCACATCACCGACGATCTGGTGGAGTGGCTGGAGGCGGCGGGCAAGACCCTCAGCCCGCGGCCCTGACGGCACTGCTACCGCCGGCGAAGGCGCGGCGGTAGTCGGTGGGGCTGACGCCGACCCGCAGGCGGAAGTGGTGGCGCAGCGTCGCCGCCGAGCCGAAGCCGCAGGCGGCGGCCAGGTCTTCCATGGCCAGCGCCGTGGTCTCCAGCAGGTCGCGCGCCCGCGCCACCCGCCGGGCGGTGAGCCAGTCGCCGGGGGTGGTGCCGGTGGCGGCCTGGAAGCGGCGCAGGAAGGTGCGGCGGCTGAGGCCGGCGCGGGCCGCCATGGCGTCGATGCTCACCCCCACCGGCAGCTCGTCCCCCAGCCATGCCAGCACGGCGGCGAAGCGCCCCTCGGCGCGGGCCTGCACCGGGCGGTCGATGAACTGCGCCTGGCCGCCTTCCCGGTGCGGCGGCACCACCAGCCGGCGGGCCACCATGTTGGCGATGCGCGGCCCGAAATCCTTGCGCACCACATGCAGGCAGAGGTCGATGCCGGCGGCGCTGCCGGCGGAGGTGAGCACGTCGCCCTCGTCGACATAGAGCACGTCGGGCTCCGCCCGCACCGCCGGGTAGTCGCGGGCGAGGATCGGCACATGCCGCCAGTGGGTGGTGGCGCGGCGGCCGTCGAGCAGCCCGGCAGCGGCCAGCACGAACACGCCGGAGCAGATGGAGACCAGCCGCGCGCCGCCGGCATGGGCGGCGCGCAGGGCATGGAGCAGGGCAGCCGGCGGCCGTTCCTCGCGGTCGCGCCAGCCGGGGATGACGATGGTGCCGGCGGTCGCCAGCAGGTCGAGACCGCCGTCGGCCATCACCCGCACGCCGCCGGTGGCGCGCAAGGGGCCGGGGTCGGCGGCGGCGACGGCGAAGGAATACCAGTCCGGCCCCACCTCCGGCCGCGGCAGGCCGAACACCTCCACCACGATGCCGAACTCGAAGGTGCAGAGGCCGTCATAGGCCAGGGCGACGACGCGGCGGCGGCGGGCGTCGGCGGGGAGGGAGGCAGGCGGGGCTATTGGCATGATCTTCACGAACATCGTCCCTGGTGCCGATTTCCCACCTCTACCGCCGCCGCCACACTGGCGCAACCGCAACCATCCGCCGCAGGAGACCCGCCATGCCCAGTGCCGTTGCCGCCGTGCCCGCCGCCGCCCCCGAGGTGGCGCTCGCCCACTTCGAGTCGTCCTTCACCTTCGAAACCGATTGCTGGGACGTCCATGATGCCTTTGCGCAAGGGGCGGTGGACTTCGTGCTGCTGGACGCGCGCGGGCCGGACCTGTTCGCTGCCGGCCATGTGCCCGGCGCCGTCAACCTGCCGCACCGCAAGATCATCGCCGCCACCCTGCGCGACTGGCCGCCGGAGACGCTGTTCGTCGTCTACTGCGCCGGCCCCCACTGCAACGGCGCCGCCCGCGCGGCGGTGCGGCTGGCGCGGCTGGGTCGGCCGGTGAAGATCATGGCCGGCGGCGTCACCGGCTGGCTGGACGAAGGGTTCCCGCTCGCCCGGACCTAAACGGCCGCCGCCGACAACCCCCGCCTGCCGTCCGCCGTTGCCATGGGGGTTCCTCATGGACGGAGGTGACGGATGGCGGAGACAGAGCCGCGGGTGGTGATCATCGGCGCCGGCTTCGGTGGCCTCGCCTGCGCCCAGGCGCTGGGCGGGGCGCCGGTGCGGGTGACGGTGGTGGACAAGAACAACTACCACCTGTTCGCGCCGCTGCTCTACCAGGTGGCGACGGCCGCCCTGTCGCCGGCCGACATCGCCGAACCCATCCGCCGCATCCTGCACCGCCACCGCAACATCGACGTCCGCATGGGCAAGGTGAGCGGCGTCGACACCGCCGGCCGGCAGGTGATCCTGTCCGACGGCGCCCGCCTGCCCTACGACCGGCTGGTGGTCGCCACCGGCTCGATCTACAGCTATTTCGGCCACGAGGCGGAGTGGCAGCGCCATGCCCCCGGCCTCAAGACCATCGAGAACGCCCGCGAGATCCGCGCCCGGCTGCTCTATGCCTTCGAAAGCGCCGAGGCCATCACCGACCCCGAGGAACGGCGGCGGCTGATGACCACGGTGGTGGTCGGCGGCGGCCCGACGGGCGTGGAGATGGCCGGGGCGGTGGCGGAACTCTGCCGCTACACCCTCAGCCGCGACTTCCGCCACATCGACCCGCGCCAGGCCCGCGTGCTGCTGATCGAGGCGGCGCCGCGCATCCTCGGCCCGTTCCCGGAAGACCTCGCCCGCTACGCCGAGCGGGCGCTGGAGGCCAAGGGCGTCAAGGTGGTCACCGGCGCCATGGTCGACAGCATCGAGGCCGACGGCGTGGTGGTCGGCGGGCGGCGCATCCCCGCCGGCACCATCGTCTGGGGCGCCGGCGTGAAGGCGGCACCGGCCGCCGAGTGGCTGGGGATCGAGCCGGCCAAGGGCGGCCGCATCGCAGTCGAGCCCGACCTGTCGGTGCGCGGGCTGGACGGCGTCTATGCCCTTGGCGACGTCGCCCTGGCGGCGGGCGAGGACGGCGCGCCGCTGCCCGGCCTCGCCCAGGTCGCCAAACAGCAGGGCGAGCATCTCGGCCGGGCGCTGGCGCAGCTGGCGCGGGACGGCACGCCGGTGCCCGCCTTCCGCTTCCGCAGCCGCGGCAACACCGCCATCGTCGGCCGCAACGCCGCTATCTTCGACTTCGGCCGGCGGCGGCTGAAGGGGCGGCTGGCGTGGCTGCTGTGGGCGGTGGTCCACGTCTGGCTGCTGGTGGGCTTCGAGAAGCGGATGCGGGTGTCGTTCCAGTGGCTGTGGCGGTGGCTCACCTACCAGCGCGGCGCCCGCATCATCACCCGCGAGCCGCCCGATGCCGAGAAGCAGCTGTGACAATTTTCTGTCAGGCTGGCAGCCGGCCGCCTTTCGCCATAAACCGGTGATAGGACAAGCGGGCGGCGGCCTTCGCCGCACCCCGTTCCGCAATCAAGACCAACCAAGAGCAACCGAGAGGAAAGAGCGAATGTCGCGCCGCCGGGCCATCGCGGTCGGAGACCATTTCATCAAGACGAGCGATCCCATGCAGCACGTCTGGCGGGTGGACTCCCTCCAGGAATACGGCGACCTGCCGCCGCACACCAAGATCAGGGAACTGAGGACCGGCCAGGTGATCACCATCGCGGTGTCGGCGCTGGTCGACAACCGGCTGTTCCGCCGCGTCGCCAACCCGCCGCCGGAAGACGGCCTGCACTGACCTCGCGCTGCGGCCGGGCGGCGGCAGGCGGCGTCAGTCGCCGGCCACCCGGTTGAGCACCCACAGGTCCTTCACCCGGTCGCCGCTGCCGGCCGGTGGCGGGTCGATGCGGTAGGGCCGGCGGCCGAAGGCGTGGTCGGCGGCGGTGAACAGCCGGCCTTCCAGGTAGTCCTGCCAGGTGGGGGCGGAGGGGTCGCCGTCCCACCGCTCCACCGCCGCCTGCGGGCCGAGGGCGGCGGCGATGGCGTCGGTGAGGTGATCGAGCCGCGCCTGCCCCTCCAGCCCGGCGGCATCGGCGGCGGCGTGCAGACGCTCGCCGTCGAAGGCGCCGGCGAAGGCGGGGTCGGCGATCTCGGTCGCCCCGTCGCGCCACAGGCTGGCGACCATGCGCCCGTCCACCCGGAACACCGCCTGCGCCTCGCGGATCAGCGTCGCCACATGCACGCGGGCCGGCTGCGCGGTGGCGCCGAAGGCGGTCACGATGTCCTGGAACAGGCGGTCGCAGTCGCTCTCCGGGGTGCGGAGGGCGGTGGGGCGGACCTGCCGCGGCGCGGCAGCACTCTCCACGCGGTCGACGACGGTCGAAGGTCGGGTCATGGGCGTGATCCTCTTCGGCGGGCAGCGGCCGTTAAAGCAAAGTTTACGCCAGGGCCAAGCGCTTGGAATTCAAGGCTTTGAGCCTGCGCCGTCGCTGCCCGGCAGGAGCTGCCGGGAACTTGTTGCCCGGTGGCGGCGGTTGTGCCGACAATGGCGGCCCGTAGTCCCCCTCCCGTCCCCCAAGGCCCCGCAGCCGCCACCATGCCCCACGATCATCCGCCGGCTCCGCGCGCTCCCGCCGTTGCCTCGCCCTTGCGCGACGGGGTGTTCCGTCGCCTGTTCGCCGCCCAGGTGACCTCGCTGGTTGGCACCGGGCTGACCACCGTGGCGCTGGCGCTGCTGGCCCACGACCTGGCCGGCGGCGATGCCGGGGCGGTGCTCGGCACCGTGCTGGCGCTGAAGATGGTCGCCTACGTGCTGGTGGCGCCGGCGGTGGGCGGAGTTGCCCACCTGCTGCCGCGCAAGGCGCTGCTGGTTGCGCTCGACGTGGTGCGGGCCGGCATCGTCGCCTGCCTGCCGCTGGTGACCGAGTTGTGGCAGGTCTATGCCCTCATCGTGCTGCTGAACGTGGCGGCGGCGGGCTTCACCCCCACCTTCCAGGCCACCATCCCCGACGTGCTGCCCGACGAGGCGCGCTATACCCGCGCCCTCGGCCTGTCGCGCCTCGCCTACGACCTGGAGGCGCTGGCGAGCCCGGCCCTGGCGGCGGCGGCGCTGCTGGTGGTCAGCTACGACGGCCTGTTCCTGGCCAATGCGGCGACCTTCTGCCTGTCGGCGCTGCTGGTGGCGGCGACGGTGCTGCCCGCCGCCCGGCCGGCGGAGCGCACCCGCGGCGTGGTCGCCAACCTGACCTTCGGGGTGCGCGGCTACCTCAAGACGCCGCGCCTGCGCGGGCTGCTGGCGCTCAATCTGGCGGCGGCGGCCGGGGGCGCCATGGTGATCGTCAACACCGTCGTCTACACCCGCAGCCACCTCGGCCTCGATGCCACCGCCACCGCCTGGGCCATGGCGGCGGCCGGCGGCGGCTCCATGGTGGCGGCGCTGATCCTGCCGCGGGTGCTGAGCGCCGGCCGCAACCGCGTCGTCATGCTGGGCGCCGCCTGCCTGCTGCTGACGGCGCTGGTGCTGGGAGCGGCGCGGCTGCCGGCCTTCCCCGGCCTGCTGGTGCTGTGGGTGTTCGTCGGCCTGTCGACCAGCGCCATCCAGACCCCCGGCGGCCGCCTGCTGCGCCAGAGCTGCCAGCCCGGCGACCGGCCGGCCTTCTTCGCCGCCCAGTTCGCCCTCAGCCATGCCTGCTGGCTGGTCGCCTATCCGGTGGCCGGGCTGGTCGGCGCCGGCTTCGGCCTCGCCGCTGCCTTCTGGGCCGCCGCGGTGCTGGTGGCGGTCGGCCTGGCGGCAGCGGCGGTGATGTGGCCGGCCAGCGAAGCCGAAGTCCTGCCGCACCGCCATTCCAGCCTCGACCACGAGCACCTGCACACCCACGGCGACCACCACGACCACGAGCACGAAGGCTGGGAAGGCCCGGAACCCCACCGCCACCCCCACCGCCACCGCCCGCTGGTCCACACCCACCCCTTCACCATCGACCTCCACCACCCCGACTGGCCGGCGCGGGGGTGAGGCAGGAGTGGGGGAGGACTGCGGGGAGGCTAGGCCACCCTCCCCGTTGCATCGGCCTTGCAATGAGGTTATCTCATGGATGACGAGCAGCGGCAGCCATGGGGCTTGATGATGAGCGCTGGTACTTTTTTCATCGCTGGCGTGAAGCGCTTGACCCACCTTTTCATGTTCATCATCGGCAACCACGACCGGCTGCCGGAGGCGCGCAAGGCTGTCGACAAGGTGAAGTTCGACAGTGAAGGCGCCTATCGCGAGGGGTCGCGACGGGCCAACGCCGAACTGCTGAAGATCCTCGGCAAGCCCCAGTCCTGAAAGCACGCATCATCTTGTGGTCATGATCGTGCCGCGCTAGAAGTGGCGACGACATGTCCTGGGTGGTGTGCGTGGTGATGGGCGAGGACCGCGACTACAACGACGTTTTCGAGAGCTTGGTCCGCCTGGAGGCGCATGGGGCCCTCCCCGGTGTCGAGCACATCGAAGGCTTCATCGCCTACGGCATCTACAAGCACGAAAAGCGGCAGTGGCTCATCGACTTCCGGTCCCGCACCGGGAGGGAGCCGACGGAAGACGAATACCGCGAACATGCCCGTACCTACGGCGCTGCCCGGCGGGAGACGTTGCAGACCTCTGCCCGCGCCATCCTGCGGAACTACCAGCTGGCGGCCGTTGAAAAGAACCGTCGGTGGATGCGTGAGGCGATCACCCTCTACGCCAAGGAGGCGCGCGACCCCTGGCGGCGCGGCTTCATCCAGTCGCTGGCGGCGTCCTTCGTGTTCACCCTCCTGTTGGCCGCCGCTGCCTTCATCCTGGTGGCGCCGCCGGCCGACCTGCTGCGCTGGGTGCGGGAAGCGGTGGGCTGACCTCCCCTTAACCGCTGCTCTCCAGCACCTGCCGCAGGCCCTCGCGGTAGGTGGGGTAGGTGAGGCGGATGCCGAGGTCGGTCTTGATGCGGTCGTTCCGCACCCGGCGGCTGTCGCGGTAGAAGCTGGCAGCCATGGGCGACAGGTCCGCCTCGTCGAAGGGTATCGCCGGCGGCGGGGCGACGCCCAGCAGGCGGGCGGCTTCCTCGATGGGAACCTCGGGCGCCGCCGGCTCGTCGTCGGCGACGTTGTAGATGGCGCCGGGGTCGGGCCGCGCCATGCTGGCCTGCAGGACGGTGGCGATGTCCTCCACATGGATGCGGCAGAACACCTGCCCCGGCTTGATGATGCGGCGGGCGCGGCCGGCGCGGATCATGTCGATGGCGCTACGGCCGGGGCCGTAGATGCCCGCCAGCCGGAAGATGTGGACCGGCAGGCCGTGGCTGCGCAGCAGGTCGAGCCATGCCGCCTCCGCCCCCGCCCGGCGCTCGCTGCGGCTGACGTCGGGGGTCAGCGGCGTGGTCTCGTCCACCCAGCCGCCCTGGTGGTCGCCGTAGACGCCGGTGGTCGACAGGTAGCCGAGCCAGCGCAGGGTCGGCAGGGCGGCGAGGTCAAGGCCGTGCAGCGCCGCCACCGGATCGCCCTCGGCGTCGGGCGGCACCGACACCACCGCATGGGTCACGCCCGCCAGGGCGCCGGCGGGCAGCGGGTGGTCGCGGTCGAAGGGCAGGGTCTCGATGCCCTCGGCCAGCAGGGCGGCGCGCTTGCCGGCGTCGCGGGTGGTGCCGGCGACCTGCCAGCCGAGGCCGCGCAGCCGTCGCGCCAGCACGCTGCCGCTGAAACCGAGGCCGAAGACGAACAGGCGGCCGGGTTCGGTCATGACATCCTCTTGCATTTTCGCCACAGTGCATCCCGACTGTAGGCGCGAGCCGCCGTTCCCTCAAGCCGACCCGGTGCCACCGTGATTGCAAACATCGTCCGCCGCCTGCCGCTGTCCCGCTCCCTCGTCGCCGCTGCCGCCCTGCTGGCGCTGCCCGGCGCCGCCGCCGCCCAGCAGGTGACGGAGGCGCAGATGTACCGCGACTGCATGCGCCTCGCCGCCGAGCAGCCCAAGGAGGCGTGGGAGAAGGCGGGCCAGTGGATCGGCCTGGCCGGTGGCGAGCCGGCCCGCCACTGCGCCGCCGTCGCCCTGATCGGCCTGGAGGAATACCGCGAGGCGGCGGAGCGGCTGGAGATGCTGGCCGTCACCTCCACCCGCGCCGAGGCGGTGCGGGCCGGCATGCTGGCGCAGGCGGCCCAGGCGTGGCTGCTCGACGGCAACACCGAACGTGCCTATGCCGCCCAGACGACGGCCCTGGAACTGCTGCCCGAGGACCCCTCGCTGCTGATCGACCGGGCGGTGACGCTCGGCACGGCCAAGAACTTCAACGATGCGGTGGCCGACCTGTCGCGCGCCCTGACGGCGGCGCCCGACCGCGAGGATGCCCTGGTCTACCGCGCCACCGCCTACCGCTACCTGGATCAGCTGGATCTGGCGCGGGCGGATGTGGACCGGGCGCTTAGCCTCGACCCCACCTCGCCGGGGGCGCTGCTGGAAAAGGGCATCCTGGCGCGGCTGGCGGGCGACGATGCCGGCGCCCGCGAGGCGTGGAAGACGCTGCTCGCCACCGCCGCCCCGGAAAGCCCGGAGGCGGAGCTGGCGCGCGACAACATCGCCCGCCTGGAACTGGGCAACTGAGGCAGCCGGCAGAGGCGGCGGCGCGGCGGCGTCAGTCGCCGTGCTTGACCACCGCGCGGCGCAGGCGTCGGACGCCGATGAACACCAGCCCCAGCACCAGCGGTACGGCGCCCAGCACCGCCACTTCCGGCTTCACCGGCGACAGGCCGGCTTCCTTCAGCCCCTTGGCGATGTAGCCGACCAGGCCGAGCACGTAGTAGCTGATGGCCACCACCGACAGGCCCTCCACCGTCTCCTGCAGGCGCAGCTGGAGTTCGGCGCGCTTGTTCATGCTGTGCAGCAGGTCGCGGTTGTTCTCGTTCAGGCCGATGTCCACCCGGGTGCGCAGCATGTCGCCGGCCCGCGTCAGGCGCTTGGACAGGGCTTCCATGCGGGCGCCGACGTAATCGCAGGTGCGCATGGCCGGCGCGAGGCGGCGGGCGAGGAATTCGGCGATGGTCTGCAGGCCCTCGATGCGGTCCTCGCGCAGGTCGTCCACCGCCCGCTGCACGATGGCATAATAGGCGCGCGACGCCGACAGACGGTAGCTGAGGCCGGACAGCAGCCGTTCGTTCTCCGCCGCCAGGGAGGTCAGGCGCGACAGCAGGCGGCGGTCGCGGCCGGCGTCGCCGTCGTCTTCCGCCAGATGGGCCATGGCGGCGCTGACGCCCTGCTCGATCACCGTCAGGCGCGGCGCCGTCTCGCGCGCCGGCGGCAGGGCCAGCAGCGCCATCAGGCGGTAGGTTTCCAGCTCCAGCACCCGCTGCAGGGTGCGGCCGGCGAGGCCCGGCGTCATGCCGTCGCTGACCACCAGGGCGCGGCCGAAACCGTCGGCAGCCAGCAGGAAATCGGTGAACACCGCCCCGGCGTCGCCGCCCACCCGGCTGCCGACGATGCGGCCGCCGAACAGCGGCGCCGCCTGCTCGGCGGTGCAGGGGGCGGGGTCGAGCACCACATGCAGGCCGACCAGCAGCTTGCCCGGCAGCTGCGCCAGCCAGTCTTCCGGCACCCGCGCCAGGGCCGGCGCGGCAAAGGGGTCGGCGGCATCGCCGGGCAGGCCGGACACCAGGAAGGTCCAGGTGGAAAATTCCGTGTGCCGCTCCCACCGCAGGCGGAAGGGGCCGAGGTCCACCGTCAGGTAGACCGCCTCCGGCCCCGGACCGGCGCGGCCGAAGCGGCGCAGCAGGTCGCCGATCAGCGCCGTCTCGGTGCCGGGCGGCAGCTCGCCCGTCACCAGCGCCAGGTGGGAGACGCGCCAGGCGCCGTCCAGCGGCTCGTAAGGGCGGGCGTGCACCTCGCCGGCGATGGTGTGGCGCAACGGGTGCTGGGTCAGCGGCGGCAGGGACACGGCGGTTTCACATCTTCCGGCAGGGGTTTCCCTTGTTTATCCGCTTCCTTCCCTTGGGGAAACTGCCCGCTTGGGTGGTGACAGGGTCCGCCCGCCGCCCCACATGAGGCAGACCGGCACCCCCACTTCCCCGTTTGCGCCTTGGGCGACGGCGGGTATCGTGGCTGTCCTTTCCGTTTGTTGGAGTGCGTCATGGCCGACATCGCCGTCACCGAGGATCTGTTCTTCACCCGCGCCGGCCTCGACCGCGACCGCACCCTGGCGACGGTGCGCGAGGCGCTGGAGGGCTGCGACGACGGCGAACTGTTCCTGGAATACCGCCAGTCGGAAAGCATCAGCTTCGACGACGGGCGGGTGAAGTCGGCCAGCTTCGATACCCAGCAGGGCTTCGGCCTGCGCGCCGTCGCCGGCGAGGCGACCGGCTATGCCCACGCCAGCCTGCTCGACAACGACGCCGTGGCCCGCGCCGCCGATACGGTGAAGGCGGTGCGCCGGGGCGCCGGCGGCACCCTGGCGGAGCCGCCGGGCGGCACCAACACCAGCCTTTACACTGACGCCAACCCGCTGCCGCTGGTGCCGTTCGAGGAAAAGGTGCGGGTGCTGGCGGAAATGGACGCCTACGCCCGCGGCAAGGACCCGCGCGTGGTGCAGGTGATGGCGTCGCTCACCGGGTCGTGGCAGGCGGTTCACATCGTCCGCGCCGACGGCGTCATGGCCGCCGACATCCGCCCGCTGGTGCGGCTGAACGTGTCGGTCATGGTCAGCCAGGGCGACCGCATGGAGACCGGCAGCCACGGCATGGGCGGGCGCGTCACCTACGACGGCCTGGTCACCGAGGACGCCTGGAAGGCGGCGGTGGACGAGGCCCTGCGCCAGGCGCTGGTGAACCTGGAGTCCATCGACGCCCCGGCCGGCGAGATGACCGTGGTGCTCGGCGCCGGCTGGCCCGGCATCCTGCTGCATGAAGCGGTGGGCCACGGCCTGGAAGGCGACTTCAACCGCAAGAAGACCTCCGCCTTCTCCGACAAGATGGGTCAGCGGGTGGCCGCCCCCGGCGTCACCGTGGTCGACGACGGCACCCTGCCGGACCGCCGCGGCTCGCTGACCATCGACGACGAAGGCACGCCGTCCGGCCGCACCGTGCTGATCGAGGACGGCATCCTGAAGGGCTACATCTTCGACCGCATGAACGCCCGCCTGATGGGCGCCAAGCCGACCGGCAACGGCCGCCGCCAGTCCTATGCCCACAGCCCACTGCCGCGCATGACCAACACCTACATGGAAGGCGGCGACGCCAACCCGGCCGACATCATCGCGTCGGTGAAGAAGGGCCTCTATGCCGTCAACTTCGGCGGCGGGCAGGTGGACATCGTGTCGGGCAAGTTCGTGTTCTCCGCCTCGGAAGCCTACCTGATCGAGAACGGCCGCATCGGTGCGCCGGTGAAGGGCGCCACCCTCATCGGCAACGGGCCGGACGTGCTGACCAAGGTGAAGGCTATCGGCAACGACATGGGCCTCGACCCCGGCATCGGCACCTGCGGCAAGGACGGCCAGGGCGTGCCCTGCGGCGTCGGCCAGCCGACCCTGCTGGTGGAGCCGCTGACGGTGGGCGGGACGTCGGTTTAAGAGCCCTCGCCGGGCGCGGGCGTCCCGCCCGCTTGGCCGCTCGCTCAATGCTCGCTTCGGGCCGGGCTCTGCCCGTCCCGCGCAAAGGGGTGAGGGTTTTTTCTTTGTCCCTCGCCGGGCGGGCGCTGACGCGCCCTTGGCCGCTCGCTCAATGCGAGCCTGGGGCCGGGCGCTGCCCGCCCCGGAGTTTTATTGTCCCTCGCCGGGCGCGGGCGTCCCGCCCGCTTGGCCGCTCGCTCAATGCTCGCTTGGGAGCCTGGTTTCCCCGTGAGCGGGGCGTCATTCCCCCAGCACCAGCGCCGTCAGGGCCTGCGCGGCGCGGCTCTGATGGCGGTCGCGGTGGCGCAGCAGGTGGAAGGCGCGGTCGGGCAGCGCTGGGCCGACGGCGCACAACAGCCCCGCCTCCAGCGCCCCCGCCGCCACCGAGGCTGACAGGGCGGTGGCGCCGGCGCCGGTTTCCACCGCCGCCCGCACCGACTCGTTGGACGGCAGTTCCAGCGCCACCGCCAGGGCGGCGGGGTCGAGGCCGAAGCCGGTGAGCGCCCGCTCGAACTCCGACCGGGTGCCGGAGCCCGGCTCGCGCAGCACCCACGATGTCTGCAGCAGGTCCGCCGGCGTCACCGGCATCTCCGTCGTCGCCCACGGATGATCGGGGGCGACGACGATCACCAGCCGGTCGCGCGCCACCTCGTGGCGGTCCAGCGCCGGGGCATCCACTTCCCCTTCCACGAACCCCAGGTCGGCGGCGCCGTCCTCCACCGCCCGCGCCACCTGGGCGGTGTTGCCGATGGTCAGCCGCACGGCGAGGCCGGGATGCCGCCGCCGCAGCGCCACCAGATGGCGCGGCAGCCAGTAGCCGGCGATGGTCTGGCTGGCCTGCACGGTCAGGCTGCCGCGCTCCAGGGTGCCGAGGTCGTGCAGCACCGCCGCCGCCGCCTCCGCCCGCGCCAGCACGGCGCGCGCTTCGGCCAGGAAGATCCGGCCTTCCTCGGACAGCCGGATGCCGCGGCCGAGGCGGTGGAACAGGGCGACGCCGTGGCGCCCCTCCAGGGCGGCGATGGCGGCGCTGGCCGCCGACTGGGTGATGCCGAGGCCGGCAGCGGCGCGGGTGACATGCTCCGCCTCCGCCACCGCCACGAAGATGCGCAGCTGGTCGAGGGTCATGCCGGCACCACCAGTCGCACCAGCAGCAGCGCGAGGCCCCCCAGGGCGAGCAGCGACAGGGTCACCGCGGCGCTCACCCGCTGGCCGGCGCGGCCCACCGTGCGGACGTCGACGCTGAGGCCGAGCCCGGCCATGGCGACCACCGTCAGTGCCCCGGCCAGCGCGGCGCCGGCCTCGGCGGCGGCGGGCGGGATCAAGCCCAGCAGGTTGAGCCCCATCAGCGCCAGGAAGCCGACGATGAACCATGGCACCAGCGGCAGCGGCCGCGCCGGCGCCTCCGCCCGGGCCGGGTTGCTGCCGGCGGCGCGGCGGCGGTCGGCCAGCGCGAAGGCGAGC
>NZ_BAAAEP010000076.1:0-13790 GCF_039523075.1 Caenispirillum bisanense | reverse complement strand
CGGCCGCGCAGGGCGACGGCAAGCCCGGGGCCGGCGGCGTCGAGTCCGGCTTCGGCGAAGATGGCGGCGGCGTCCAGCGGCAGCGTCACCAGCCCGACATAGGCACCGCTGCGCGGCTCGCCGCCGGCGGGGGAGCGATGCACCGGCATGCGGCCGATGAGGGCGGTGCCGCCTTCCACCAGTTCCACCGGCCCGGCCACCACCACATCGCGGGCGGTGATGGCGCGCAGGGCGGCCTCCCGCTGCTCGGGGTGCAGCGACAGGTCGAGGCCGATGGCCGATTCGTTGCCGGCGCGGGGATGGATGTAGGCGATGGTGGTGCCGCGGGCGAAGGCCATGCTGCGGATGTGGCGGCCCTGGGTGACCAGATCGCGGGCGAGGGTGGTGAATTCCTCCTCGCTCAGTTCGGGGTGGCCGGCGATGTAGGCGGCCATGCCGCGCAGCAGCAGGACGTTGCGGTTGACCACCGTTTCCAGCTGGGCCCGCAGGGTGGCGGCGCGGTCGGTGACGCTGGCGCGCTCCGCCGCCGTCAGCGAGGCGGCGACCATGCGCTCCACCCCCGCCAGCAGCAGGGCGGTGACGAGGAAGGCGGCCAGCGCCGCCCAAACCGGCCGGCCGCCGTTGCCGCCGCCCCTGCCGCTGGATCGTCGCACGCCCATTGCCGCTACCACCCTGGTTCCACCGCAGGTAGCCTAGACGGCACCCCTGCCCGCCGGCAATCCGATAGAGGATCTACGACTTCGGTCGGCGGCGCCGGCCGCACCGGGGCCTGAAAAGAGCCTTGCCGCCCGCGGGGGGCGGGCGGCAAGGCGGCATGCGGGCAAACGCCGGGGGAGAGGGAGAGACGTCAGCTCGCACGCACCTGGACGAGGAAGTTCTGCATTTCGCGGCCCAGGCGGGCGGCCTGTTCCTGCAGTTCCTCGGACGCGGTCAGCACCTGGCCGGAGGCGGCGCCCGTCTCGCCGGCGGCGCGGGTGACGCCGGCGATGTGGTTGCTGACCTCCTGCGTGCCGTGGGCCGCCTGCTGGACATTGCGCGCGATCTCCTGGGTCGCCGCCGTCTGTTCCTCCACCGCCGCGGCGATGGTGGACGAGATGGAGTCGATTTCGCCGATCGTGCGGGAGATGGACTGGATGGCGTCCACCGTATCCTTGGTGGCGGACTGGATTTCGGCGATCTGGGCGCCGATCTGGCCGGTGGCGTGGGCGGTCTGGTTGGCCAGCTGCTTCACTTCGTTGGCGACCACGGCGAACCCCTTGCCGGCATCACCCGCCCGCGCCGCCTCGATGGTGGCGTTGAGCGCCAGCAGGTTGGTCTGCTCGGCGATGTCGGTGATGAGCGCCACCACCTCGCCGATCTTCGACGCCGCGCCGGCCAGGCCGCGCACCAGGCTGTCGGTGCGTTCCGCCTCGCGCACCGCCTGGTGGGCCACCTGCGACGACTGCGCCACCTGACGGCCGATCTCGGCGATGGAGGCGTGCAGTTCCTCCGACGCGGCGGCGACGGTCTGCACGTTGCTCGACGCCTCTTCCGACGCCGCCGACACGAACTCGGCCTGGCGGCTGGCGCTGGCGGCGGCATCGGCCATGGTTTCGGCCGTGCTCTTCATCTGCGCGGAGGCGGCGGTCACGGCCGAGACGATGCCGCCGACGGCGCTTTCGAAGTCGTCCGCCAGCCCCTGCATGAGGGCGCGGCGTTCCTCCTCGGCGCGGCGGTCGGCCTCTTCCTTCTCCGCCTCGTGGCGGCGGTTGGCCTCGGCGTGATCCTTGAACACCTGGACGGCGGCGGCCATGCGGCCGATTTCGTCGCTGCGGCCGCGGGCCGGGATGTCGACCGACAGGTCGCCGTCGGCCAGCCGGGTCATGGCGTCGGTCATGGCCCGCACCGGGCGCGACAGGCCGGTGCCGAGGGCGATGGCCAGCACGCCGCCGATCACCAGCCCCAGGCCGCCGACGATGGGGGTGACGGTGGTGGCGGTGGCGGTTTCGGCCAGGGCCGCTTCCTTGATGCGGGTGGCTTCGGTCTGGGTGGACTTCAGCAGACCGTCGACAGCCGTCTGCAGCGAGCGGGCGCGGCCGGCGAGCGACGACTCCATCATGCTGCGCAGCTGGGCGGCGCCCATCTTGACACTGGCGAAGGTTTCGGCGGTGGTCTGCAGGGCGGTCTTCAGGGTGTCCAGGTTGGCCCGCTGGCGGTCGGTGGTGAGGCTGTAGCCCACCAGATCCAGCGGCGTCGCCAGGGCGCCCAGGTTCTCGGCCACCGCATCGGCCGCCTTCGGGTCCTGGTCGGCCAGGAAGTCGGCGATGTTGTAGCGCAGCAGCACCGCATCCTCGCGCGCCGGGCGCAGGTAGGAGGCCGCCTCGGCATTGCCCGACAGCAGCGCGTCGTCGAGCATGATGGAGATGGTTTCCAGCACCGCCTGGGCGTTGGGCTGCAGCACGTCGGCCACCTGCTTGTCCCAGGCGCGCTGCGCCTCGGCATAGCGGTTGAAGGCGGCGACGTAGATGGTGAACGACTTTTCCGCCGCTTCCGCCGTCTCGCGGGTGGCGTCGTCGTGGGCGCGGCTGACCGCCTGGGCGAACAGCGGCTTCAGCTCCGCCGCCACGGTATCGAAGTCCTTGGCCTTCAGTTCGTCGCGGCTGGCGGCGAATTCCTGGGCGCGCAGGCGCAGTTCGGCGAAGCGGCCGGTGATGGCGAAGGTGACTTCCTCGGTCACCACCATGTCGGCGAAGCGCTGCACCTCGGTGCCCGTGCGGGTGGCGCTGACCATGGCCGCCCCGGACACCGCCACCAGCACCAGCAGCACCGTCGAGATGCCGAGGATGATCTTGGTGCGGATGCCCATGGTCAGGCCGAAGCGGGAGGCCCCCGGCTGGCGCGGTACCCTCTTCATGTGATGCTCCCCTGTCTCGTCGGCCGCCTTGGGCGGTCCGCTGCAGTTCTTCTTGTCTGCAACATGCTACGAAAGGCGGAGGCAATCGCCAACCGGGGAAATCGGGTATCCATCAGGCGGGAAAAGGTGTACGGAGCAAAAGGTGGCCGGCAGCACCCTTATTTCCTGCTCAACCACTCCACCCGCCAGCCGGCACCTGAGTCCCGCCCAAGCACGGCCGTCAGCCACGGCAGCAGGGCGCTCGCCTGATCGGCCAGCAGCCACGGCGGATTGATGATGACCATGCCGGTGCCGGTGAGCCGGTTGCCGGGATCGGGGGACGTGATGGTCAGTTCGGTCAGCAGCACGTCGCCGAGGCCGGCGCCGGCGAGCGCGCCGTGGAAGCGCGGCACCTGGCCGCCGCCCTTCACCGGATACCACAGGGCATAGATGCCGGTCGGCCACTTGGCATGGGCCGCCTGCAGGGTCTCGATCAGGCGGGCGAATTCGTCCGGCTGCTCGAACGGCGGGTCGATCAGCACCAGGCCCCGGCGCTCCTTGGGCGGGACGTAGGCCTTGAGGGCGGTGTAGCCGTCCAGGTGCACCACCTTCACCTGGCGGTCGCGGGCGAACTCGGCCTTCAGGGCCTCCACGTCCTCGGGGTGCAGTTCCACCGCCACCAGCCGGTCGTCGGGGCGCAGGAGGGCGCGGGCGAGGCGCGGCGAGCCGGGGTACCACCGCCCCGGCCGGTCGGCGGCGACGGTCGCCAGGGCGCGGCGGTAGGGTTCCAGCTCCGGCGGCGGCGACTCGGCGGCGAGAACGCGGCCGATGCCGTCGTCCGATTCGCCCGTGCGCCGCGCCGGCTCCGAGTCGAGGTCGTAGGCGCCGAGTCCGGCATGGGTATCGAGCACGAAGAACGGCTTGTCCTTGCGGGTCAGGTAGTCGACCACCAGCGCCAGCAGCGCATGCTTGACCACATCGGCGAAGTTTCCGGCGTGGAAGATATGCCTGTAATTCATGGATGCCCTGTGCCCTTTACATGAGACTTGCACGTTTCCGCGGGTCGGAGCATATAGCGCGACCGGGGCGGAAGAACAGGGCAGCAGTGCTGTCCCGAGTCGGGGGTCAGACTCCTGCTCCGTTGATGTTATTCGGTTCATTGTTCGCTGCCATGGATGATGCGCCGCACCGAAGACGGCTCTCCGCCGGCATCCGCAGGGGCTCCGGCGGGGCCTGCGCCGGTCCCGCCGCGGGGGGTGGAACGCCTTGCTGGCCGGGGGTTTTATGGCTTTCGGCAGGGGGGAGGACGCGGCCGCGTCACGGCCTTGTCACCGTCTGTTCACTTTCGCGAATTCGATCCCACGGTTTGATATTTTTCACTTTCGCGAAGAAGGGTGGCTACGCATTATGCAGACGCCCGCCCCGACGGGATGCCCACGCTTTTTTTCTCTGGAGATTTTGATGAAACGGTTTGTCGTGTCCTCGACGGTCGCCCTGGCCGTCGCCTTCCTGGCTGCCTGCTCCTCGACCTCGGACGAGGCCGGTGCTGCTGCCGGTACCGGTGCGGGCACCGCTCCGGCTTCCGCCGCCGCCTACGCCCCGGGTTCCGCCGCCGAGTTCCAGGCCGTGGTCGGTGACCGCGTGTTCTTCGACTTCGACAGCTATGCCCTGACCGCCCCGGCCCAGGACACCCTGCGCAAGCAGGCCGCGTGGCTGAAGCAGTACCCGGAGCGCAAGCTGACCGTCGAAGGGCACGCCGACGAGCGCGGCACCCGCGAGTACAACCTGGCCCTCGGCGAGCGTCGCGCCAACTCCGTGCGCGAGTTCCTGCTGACCCAGGGCGTGAACGGCGCCCGCCTGAAGGTCGTCTCCTACGGCAAGGAGCGCCCGACTTGCACCGACGCCGCCGAGGCGTGCTGGTCGCAGAACCGTCGCGGCGTTTCGGTCGTCGAGTAATCGACGCCACGCCACGGCGTACCCGGCGCCGGCCTTCCGCCCAGGCCTGATGGCTGCGGAAGGCCGGCCGCCGCAAAAAAGACCCTTTCCGCGCCATAAAAAGCGCGATTTTCCGTCCTAGACCTGTGGGCATGCGGGCGCTGCGGCCTGCACCTGTCGGCGCGACGGGCGCCGTTCGGGACGACGATCTTGGGGACCCCTGGAATGTACCGTTTCGCGACGCCGCTTGCCGTGCTCGCCCTGATCGGCATGACTGCCGGCCCGGCCCTCGCCGCCGAGCAGCCGGTGCCGGATCGCAAGCCCACCAAGGGCACCATCACCCTGGTCAACCGGGCCGAAGCGCCGGAGTGCGCCTTCACCGGCAAGCGGGTGGTGTCGCTGCTGTCGCGCGACGACGTGGTCGCCGCCACCGAGTTCCGCCAGTTCTACCAGGCCTTCGACTGCCCCGGCCTGCACCTGGCCGCCGCCTTCGGCTGCGCCGTCGACGTGCCCGAGGATGTCGAGGAACCGGTCAACGACCGCATCGAGCGCTGCTGGGAGCAGCCGTCGTCGCGCCCGCTGCCGACCGTTGCCGCCCCGGCGGAGGCCGCTCCGGCCGCCGATGCCCCGGCCGCCGACGCCGCCGGCAAGCCGCCCGCCGAGGCTGCCAAGCCCGCCGCCGAGGCTGCCAAGCCGGCCGCCAAGCCCGAGGCGAAGACCGACGGCAAGCCCGCCGCCGGCGCCGCCGGGACCGCCCCGGCCCCCGCCAAGACGCAGTAATCACGCCTATCGCTTTCCCTTTTCGGTTCCACGCCGGCCAGGGCCCGCATTCCGCGTCAGGCACCGCCGCTCTTGCTCCAAGGAGCACGCCGTCCATGAGGATCCTTGCTGCCGCCGTCGTCGCAGGCTGTGTACATGCGGCGCTGTGGTATGGGGGCCACGAGCGAATCCTGCCGCCGGACGCACCGACGGCCATCGAATCGCTGTCGTTCAGCCCGTTTGCGGCGAACCAGGACGCCGAGAAGCCGACCTTCATCCCGCGCGAGCAGATCGAGAGCGACATCAAGGCGGTGGCGCCCTACACCCGCATGGTGCGCACCTACTCGGTCGACGCCGGCCAGGATGCGGTGGCGGAAATTGCCGGCAAGCACGGCGTGACCGTGATGCAGGGCATCTGGATCGGCCATGACGAGGAGCGCAACGAGCGCGAACTGGACATCGGCCTGCAGATCGCCCGCCAGCAGTCCAACGTGCGTGCCCTCATCGTCGGCAACGAGGTGATCCTCCGCAACGAAAAGACGCCGGAGGAGATGATCCAGATCCTGCGCGACGTGCGCCAGAAGACGCGCGTGCCGGTGACCTATGCCGAGGTCTGGAACCTGTGGCTGGACCATCCGAAGCTCGCCAACGAGGTGGACTTCATCTCCGCCCACGTGCTGCCGTACTGGGAAGGCATTCCGGCCGAGCAGGCGATCCAGTATGCGCTCGATCGCTACGCCGACCTCAAGCGCGCCTTCCCCGGCAAGAAGATCGTCATCGCCGAATTCGGCTGGCCCTCGGCCGGCACCAACGTCAAGGCCGCCCGCCCCGGCGCCCTGGAGCAGGCGGAGCTGACTCGCCGCTTCATGGTCGAGGCCGACAAGCGCGGCATCGACTACAACATCGTCGAAGCCTTCGACCAGCCGTGGAAGACGGGTGAAGGCGCGGTCGGTCCCTACTGGGGCGTGTTCGACGCCAACCGCCAGCCCAAGTTCGCCCTGGAAGGCATGGTGGAAAAGCCCCATCGCCTGCCGGTCGCCGCCATCGCCATCACCATCGGCGTGCTCGCCACCGTCATCGGCCTGCGCCGCCGCAAGCCGACCCTGGCCCACGCCATGGTCTACGCGGGCGCCGCCAACCTGGTGGGTGCCGGCATCGCCATGGCCGCCGCCTGGCCGTTCATCTACTACTGGAGCGCCGGCACGCTCATCAGCTGGGCCTTCGGCCTGGCGCTGGTGGTGCCGCTCATGCTCATCACCCTCGGCAAGGTGCACGAGATCGCCGCCGTGGTCTTCGGCCGCAAGCCGGGCCGCCTGATCACCGAGGTGGTGGCGCAGGCGCCGGCCGGCTACGCCCCCAAGGTGTCCATCCACATCCCCGCCTACAAGGAACGGCCGGAGATGCTGATGGCGACGCTCGACAGCGTGGCGGCCCTCGACTACCCGAACTACGAGTGCCTGGTGATCGTCAACAACACGCCGGAGCCGGAATACTGGGAGCCCATCAAGGCCCACTGCGAGCGCCTGGGCGAGCGGTTCAAGTTCCTGCACCTGCTGAACGTCAAGGGCTTCAAGGCCGGCGCCATGAACCTGGCCCTGCAGTCCATGGCCGACGATGCCGAGGTGATCGCCGTCATCGACGCCGACTATGTGGTCGACCGGGCGTGGCTGAAGGATCTGGTGCCCGCCTTCCACGATCCCAAGGTGGCGCTGGTGCAGGCGCCGCAGGACCACCGCGACGGCCGCGAGTCGCTGTTCAAGACCATGATGAACGCCGAATACGCCGGCTTCTTCGACATCGGCATGGTCCAGCGCAACGAGGACAACGCCATCATCGCCCACGGCACCATGCTGATGGTCCGCCGCAGCGCCTTCGACGAAGTGGGCCAGTGGGGCACCGACACCATCGTCGAGGACACCGAACTGGGCCTGCGCCTGTTCGAGGCCGGCTACTCGGCGCACTACACCGCCCGCCGCTACGGCTGGGGCCTGCTGCCGGACACCTTCAAGGCGTTCAAGACGCAGCGCAACCGCTGGGCTTACGGCGCCGTGCAGATCATCAAGAAGCACTGGCCGCACATGCTGCCCGGTCGCCGCACCCTGTCGGCGAACCAGAAGTCGGCCTTCGTCACCGGCTGGTCCTACTGGCTGTCCGATGCCCTGGGCGTGGCGGCCGCGCTGATGAACCTGGTGTGGGTGCCGTTCCTGCTGTTCGTCGGCGTCGCCATGCCGGAAACCACCCTGACCATCCCCATCCTGATGGCCTTCGTGGTGAACATCGCCCACTGCGCCATCCTCTACCGGGCCCGCGTCAAGGCCTCGTGGGGCGAGATCGCCGGGGCCGCCTTCGCCGCCATGAGCCTGCAGTGGACCGTCGCCGCCGCCGTGCTCACCGGCTTCGTGAAGGACAACCTGGCGTTCAAGGTCACCGACAAGGGCGGCAAGGCCAAGAAGGCGGCCGGCGCCAAGGCCGATGACGCCGCCAAGTGGGAAGGCCGCGTCGGCATGGCCCTGCTGGTCTCGGCGGTGGTGCTGACTGTCACCAACACCAAGGAAGTGACCGAGCTGTACCTGTTCGCCGCCATCCTGGCGACCCAGAGCGTGCCCTTCCTGTCGGCGGTGATGATGCGCGGCGCCGAGTGGCTGGCCAGCCGCAAGCCGGCGCCGGTGGTCTCCGCCCAACCGGTGGGCGAGGCGGTGTCGTAACCGGCTGCTGCCGCGCAGTCGAAACGGGGGCGGCCGGCCGTTGCTGGCCCGCCCGCAGAAGTCAGGCCGGAACCGCTGGAAATTTCCACGGCTCCGGCCTTTTCTTTTGAGGTATCATCGGTGTAGGGCCCGCCTGGGCCGCGCTGCAGGGAGGGATCGCCGCCATGACCACCTATCGACTGACGCCCCTGCGGGGCAGCGGCTGGCACCGCCTGGGCCTGCTGGCCGCCGTCGGCTTCCTGCCCGTGACGGTGATGCTGTGGTCCACCGGCGCCTTCGGCGGCGGCGAGATCGGCCTGACCTCGGCGGTGATCTTCTATGTCGCCGCGCTGGTGCTCACCGTCGTCTTCGCCTTCGGCATGGGCTGGGCCCTGAAGGGCTTCGCCGTCCGCACCCATGGCGAGGACGGCGAGGAGGAGGAGCGGCCGCACCGGCGCGAGGGGCCGGGCGCCGGCCCTGCCGCCGGCCACGGCCATGCCCCGGCGGCTGCCGGCGGGCACGGCCCGGCCGCCGCCGCGGCGCATCCGCCGGCCGGGCGCGGCGGTGCCCATCCCCCTGCCCATCGCTGAGCGGCGGCCGCAGGGCGGCGCGACGGCTGGCGATGCCGGCGGCGGTCAGCGGACCAGCCGGCCGCCTTCCACCAGGGCGCCGTCCACCGGGTCGTGGATGCAGGTGAATTCGTAGGTGGCGGTGCGGCCGATGGCTTCGATGGTCACCAGCACCGTATAGGCGTTGGGGCTGGCATCGGCCTTGGCTTCGGCGTCCACGATGTGCAGGTCGGGAATGGTCGGCAGCAGGCCGGCGGCGGAAAGCACGCAATCCTTCTGTTCCAGGGTTTCTCCCTGGGCAGACGCGGCGGCAGGCACCAGACCCGCCGCAAGGAACGGAGCGGCGGCGGCGACGGCAAGCGACAGTCTCATGATGTCCTTCCACACATTCCTCTTCCCGCACCGCAGGCCGCAGGCGGGGGCGGCGCAGGAAGCGGCCGCACTATAGCACGCTTTCGATCACGCCAATAAAAACTTCCCCTGTATTTGTTGGGTGCGTGCTCTGGAAAAACAATGGCTGCGTACCCATAATACCGCCGCGCGCGCACCCGTCGCGCCGGCAGGTGCGGATGGGCCGCGCCGCCGCCCTGAAGGAGCAGCTCTGCTTCCATGGTTTACCTGCAATTGCTCGCCGGCCTCGTCCTCCTGCTGGTGGCCGGCGATCTCCTGGTGCGCGGCTCGGTGGCCGTGGCCCGGCGGTTCGGCGTTTCGCCCCTGGTCATCGGCCTTACTCTGGTCGGCTTCGGCACCTCGCTGCCCGAGCTGATGGCGAGCGTGCAGGCGGCCCTGATGGGCGCCCCCGGCATCGCCGTCGGCAACGTGGTCGGGTCCAACATCGCCAACATCCTGCTCATCCTCGGCGCCGCCGCGGTGCTGCTGCCGGTGGCGGCCGGCGCCAAGGGCCTGCGCCGCGACCTGCTGGTGCTGACGCTGGCCACCGCCGCCCTGCTCGGCCTGGTGATGATCGGCGTGCTGCCGCGCTGGGCCGGCGCCGTGCTGGTGCTGGCGCTGATCGCCTACACCGGCAGCGCCCTGGTGCTCGACCGCCGCGAAAGCGCCATGGCCGACCTGCGCGCCCACGAGACCGAAGCGGCCGAGGCGCTGCCGCCGGCCAACCTCGGCCTCGGCGGCGGGCTCGCCTTCACCATCGGCGGCCTGGCCGGCGTGGTGCTCGGCGCCCGTTTCCTGGTCGAGGCGGCGGTCACCCTGGCCGAGGCCTGGGGGGTGTCGGAAACCATCATCGGCGTCAGCATCGTCGCCGTCGGCACCTCGCTGCCGGAACTGGCCACCAGCGTCATCGCCGCCCTGAAGAAGGAAAGCGACGTCGCCCTCGGCAACGTCATCGGCTCGAACATCTTCAACATCCTCGGCATCCTCGGCGTCACCGCCATGGTGATGCCGCTCGACGTGCCGGCGGAAATCGTGCAGCGTGATGTGTGGGTCATGCTGGCCGCCACTGCCGCCCTGATCGCCGTCGTGCTGCTGCGCAAGCAGATCGGCCGCCTGGCCGGCGTGGCGTTCCTGGCCGGCTATGCCGCCTATGTGGCGGTGCTGGTGATGGCGGCCGGCGCCTGAGGCGCCGCCGCCCCTGACCTTATCTGTCCTTCTGGAGTTTCCGGGCCATGCGCTCGTCCATCACCATGATGCTTGCCACCGCCGCCGCCTGCGCCCTGCTGGTGGGCGGCGAGGTCACCGCCTTCGCCTGGTTCCTCGACCTGATGGCCACCGGCTACCTTGACCTCAGCATGGCCACCTTCCGCCTGCTGGCCCTGGTGGGCATCGGCCTCGGCCTTGCCGCCTTCGGCTGGACGGCCGTGCGCGTGTTCCGCATCGAGCAGAAGCTGGCGGCGGAACCCCCGCAGGCATGACGCCGGCGCCTGCCGCTCCTCCCAAGGCCATCGTCACCGGCGGCGCCCAGGGCATCGGCCGGGCCATCGTCGAGCGCCTGCTGGTGGAGGGGCGGCATGTGGTGCTGCTGGACGCCGATGCCGCCGCCGTGGCGGCGGTGGCGCCGCAGCTTGCCGGGCTCGGCACCCTCACTGCCCGGGTGTGCGACGTCGCCGACGAGACCGCCGTGGCGGCGGCGGTGGCGGAGGTCGCCGCCGCGCCGGGCGCCCTGACGGCGGTGGTCGCCAATGCCGGCATCATGATCCGCAAGCCGGTGACCGACCTGTCGCTGGCCGAGTGGCGGCGGGTGATCGACGTCAACCTCACCTCCGCCTTCCTGCTGGCGCGGGCCTGTGCGCCGCTGATGACGGCGGCCGGCGGCGGCGCCATGGTCACCATCGCCTCCACCCGCGCCCACATGAGCGAACCCGACACCGAAAGCTACAGCGCCTCCAAGGGCGGCCTGCTGGCGCTGACCCATGCCCTGGCGGTCAGCCTGGGGCCGGCGGTGCGGGTGAACTGCGTGTCGCCGGGGTGGATCGACGTCTCCCGCTCCCGCACCGATCCCGCCGCCCCGGCCGAGGCCCTGCGGCCGGTGGATCACGCCCAGCACCCGGCGGGCCGCGTCGGCCGGCCGGAGGACGTGGCCGAACTGGTGTCGTGGCTGCTGTCCGACCGCAGCGGCTTCGTCACCGGCAGCGAGTTCATCGTCGACGGCGGCATGACCCGCCGCATGATCTACGCCGACTGACCGCCGGCCCCGAGCCCCGGCCCGGCAAAGAAGGCCAGCAGGTCGGCCGCCAGCCCCTCCGGCACCTCCTCCGCCATGTGGTGGCCGCAATCGAGGCCGCGGCCGGACAGGGCGGTGGTCCATGGCCGCCACACCGCCAGCACGTCACCATAAAGAAGCTCCAGATCGTCGCGCCGCGACCACAGCACCCGCGTCGGGCACTGCAGCCGGCGGCCGGCGCGGCGGTCGTCGGCATCGTGGCGGTGATCGACGGTGAGGCCGGCGCGGTAATCCTCCAGCATGCCGTGGATGACCGCCGGGTTTTGCACCGCGGCGGCGAAGTCGGCATAAGCCTCCTCTCCCATGGCCGCCGGCGAGCCGCCGTACCACGCCAGCGGGTCGGCGCCGATGGCGCGCTCCGGCCGCTCCGGCTGGGCGAAGAAGAACCAGTGCCACCAGCGGGCGGCGAAGCGGGCATCGCAGCGCTCCAGCGCCTCCAGGATCGGCACGCCGTCGAGGATCGCCAGGTGGGTGACCGCCTGCGGATGGTCCATGGCGGTGCGGAAGGCGGTATAGCTGCCGCGGTCGTGGCCGGCCAGGGCGAAGCGCTCGTGCCCCAGATGGCGCATCAGCGCGATGCAGTCGCGGGCCTTGGCGCGCTTGGACGAGCCGTCATGGTCGGGGCTGTCGGCCGGGATGGTGGAGCCGCCGAATCCGCGCAGGTCGGGGCAGACCACCGTATGATGGGCCGCCAGCAGCGGTGCCACCCGATGCCAGGTGGCATGGGTGCGCGGGTGGCCGTGCAGCAGCAGCACCGGCGGGCCGCTGCCGCCGTGGCGCACCCGCAGGGTCGCCTCGGGCAGGCGGATGTGCTCCAGGTGAAAGCCGTCGAACATGCCGTCTCAACGGCGACGCCAGCGCCCCGGTTCAGGCGCTGCAGGAGGCACCGCCGAGGACGCAGAAGGTGGCGCAGTGGGGATGGGCCAGCGGCACCTCCCGCCGGCTGTCGGCCAGGGTGGCGCCCAGCTCGAAGCGCGGGTCATAGGGCAGCAGGGTGCAGGCCAGCACCGCCGGGCGGTCGGCGCCGCTGCGCTTCACCACCATGCGGGCGCTGGCGCACATGACGTCATCCGGGCTCTTGCCGAGGATGCCCCAGCAGGCGGTGGAGATTTCCGGCACGTCCCTGCCGGCGTCCATTTCGGGGAACAGCACCAGCTGGCGCGGGTCTTCGGCGTCGAGCGTCAGGCCGTGGCGCCGGAACAGGGCGCCATAGCCGGCCCGCGCCGCCGCCAGGCTCTCGCCCCAGCGGCTGCGACCGGCGACGGCGGCGCCGATGCCGTGACGGTCGAGCCACTGCAGGCCGTCGAGGGCGGCGGCAAAGGCGCCGGCCCCGCGCTCGGCATCGTGGCAGGCGGCGGTGTGATGATCGAGCGAGACACGCAGCGTCAGCCGGTCGCCGTGGCGGGCGTGCAGGTCGAGCACCTGGGCGCGGCGGTGGGTCATGGGCTTTATGGCGTTGGTGAGCACCAGGACCCGGAAGCCGCGCTCCAGCGCCGCTTCCAGCAGCGGGATGATGTGCGGGTTCATGAACGGCTCGCCGCCGGTGAAGCCGATCTCGCCGGTGCCGAGGGCGGCGGCCTCCTCAAGAAAGGGCAGTGCCTCCGCCGGGGTGATGTAGGCGAGGCGGTCGTTGCGCGGGCTCGACTCGATATAGCAGGTCGGGCAGGCGATGTTGCACAGGGTGCCGGTGTTGATCCACAGGGTGTCCAGGCGGCGCAGGCTCACCCGCGCCCGCGGCTCGCCCCGCAGGGTGATCTGCGGGTCGCGGAACTTGCCGGCGGCGAGCGGCGGGCGGCGGCCATCTTCAGGCACGGGCGGTCTCCCTGCGGTGGGCATCGGCGTGGCTTCGGCCAGCATGACGGGGCGGGGGCGCGGCAGGCAACTCACGACGGCGTGGGGCGGCGGTGCGGAGGCTCTTGCGCCGGCCGCCGCGCCTGCCTATAAAAGGCCGACGCGCCGGGCGACCGGCGTGCTGCGGGTGTAGTTCAGTGGTAGAACGACAGCTTCCCAAGCTGTATGTCGTGGGTTCGATTCCCATCACCCGCTCCAGCTTCCTCCTTCTCCGGTGGATGACGGTATCCGGCCTCGGCCGGCCGGTCGCGCTTTGCGGGGGAGGAAACGGCGGCTTCACGAAACGGTCAAATTTGGGTGTTGACAGCCCTGCGGCCTTTGCGTAGAAACCCGCCTCCCGACGACACGGACGCCGCCGCAAGGCAGCAGAAGAGACGAAGGGAAACCGGAAAAAACCGGTTGACAGTTTGGGGTTGGTTGAGTAGAAACCGGCCTCCTTCGGC
>NZ_BAAAEP010000075.1:0-14239 GCF_039523075.1 Caenispirillum bisanense | reverse complement strand
CACGCCCCGTCCCGCAGGGACGGCCGGCCCGACCGGGCCGGCGCCGCGAAAGCGGCGGGAGCCAAGGGCGCGGTCAGCGCCCGCCCGGCGCCTGAGGGCTAAAGAAAAAGGAGTCGACATGTCCGACGACATTCTCTTGGTGAGCCGCGATGCGCGCGGCGTTGCGACCGTCACCATGAACCGGCCGGAGGTGCACAACGCCTTCGACGACGTGCTCATCGGCCGCATCACCCAGGCATTCCGCGAGCTGGGCGCCGACGACAGCGTGCGCGTGGTGGTGCTGGCGTCCAAGGGGCCGAGTTTCTCGGCCGGCGCCGACCTCAACTGGATGAAGCGCATGGCGGGCTACACCCGCGACCAGAACGTCGAGGACGCGCTGGGCCTCGCCGCCATGTGCCAGGCCATCGACACCTGCCCCAAGCCGACGCTGGCGCTGGTGCAGGGCGCAGCCTTCGGCGGTGGCGTCGGGCTGGTGGCCTGCTGCGATATTGCCATCGGCACCACCCATGCAAAGTTCATGTTGAGCGAAGTGAAGCTCGGCCTGATCCCGGCGGTGATCTCGCCTTACGTGATCCGCGCCATGGGCGCCCGCGCCGCCCGCCGCTACTTCCTGACCGCCGAACGCATCGACGCCACGGAAGCCCAGCGCCTCAGCCTGCTGCACGAGGTGGTGGAGGACGAAGACGACCTCGCCAGCA
The DNA here is from genome assembly GCF_039523075.1 of Caenispirillum bisanense. Taxonomy (NCBI): domain Bacteria; kingdom Pseudomonadati; phylum Pseudomonadota; class Alphaproteobacteria; order Rhodospirillales; family Novispirillaceae; genus Caenispirillum; species Caenispirillum bisanense. The sequence goes on along the minus strand of NZ_BAAAEP010000075.1, from coordinate 13,541 downwards.
CCGGCGAGCGCATGGTGGCGACGCTGCTCGCCAACGGCCCGGCCGCCATGGGCGCCGCCAAGGCGCTGGTGGATGCCGTCGCCGACCGGCCCATCACCGATGCGGTCATTCAGGACACCGCCGAACGCATCGCCGCCACCCGCGCCTCCGCCGAAGGGCGCGAGGGCGTGACGGCGTTCCTTGAAAAGCGCAAGCCGGCCTGGGGCCAGGGCCAGGGATAAGGCGAAGGGAGACGCCAGGAATGTTCAGCAAAATCCTCATCGCCAACCGCGGTGAAATCGCCTGCCGGGTGATCAAGACGGCCAAGCGGCTCGGCGTAAAGACGGTTGCCGTCTACTCCGAAGCCGACGTCGAGGCCATGCATGTTCACATGGCCGACGAGGCCTATTGCATCGGTCCGGCGGCGGCGGCTGACAGCTACTTGCGCGGCGAGAAGATCCTCGCCGTCTGCGAGGCCTCGGGCGCCGAGGCGGTCCACCCCGGCTACGGCTTCCTGTCGGAGAACGCCGCCTTCGCCGAGGCCTGCGCCGCCAAGGGCGTGGTGTTCATCGGGCCGCCGGTGCCGGCCATCGTCGCCATGGGCTCCAAGTCCGAGTCCAAGCGCATCATGGAGGCGGCCGGCGTGCCGCTGGTGCCGGGCTACCACGGCGAGGACCAGGAGCTTGCCACCCTGCGCGCCCATGCCGACCGCATCGGGTATCCGGTGCTGGTGAAGGCCTCGGCCGGCGGCGGCGGCAAGGGCATGCGCGTGGTGGAGAGCGGCGACCAGTTCGAGGCCGCGGTCGCCGGCGCCCGCCGCGAGGCCAAGGCGGCCTTCGGGGACGACAGCCTGCTCATCGAAAAGTACCTGTCGCGCCCGCGCCACGTGGAAATGCAGGTGTTCGGCGACACCCACGGCACCGTCGTCCACCTCTATGAGCGCGACTGCTCGCTGCAGCGCCGCCACCAGAAGGTGATCGAGGAAGCCCCGGCCCCGGCCCTGCCCGATGCCGTCCGCGCCCGCCTGCACGAGGCGGCGGTGGCGGCGGCCAAGGCGGTGGATTACGTCGGCGCCGGCACGGTGGAATTCCTCTACCAGGACGGCGAGTTCTACTTCATCGAGATGAACACCCGCCTGCAGGTGGAACATCCGGTGACGGAGATGGTCACCGGCCTCGATCTGGTGGAATGGCAGCTGCGCGTCGCCTCCGGCGAGCCGCTGCCGCTGCGGCAGGAGGACATCCGCACCCGGGGCCATGCATTCGAGGCGCGGCTCTACGCGGAAGACCCGCAGCGCGACTTCCTGCCGGCCACCGGCACGCTCACCCACCTGCGCCCGCCGGTGGAGGAGGGCGGGGTGCGCGTCGATACCGGCGTGCGCCAGGGGGATGCCGTCTCCATCCACTACGACCCCATGATCGCCAAGCTGGTGGTGTGGGATCACGACCGATCGGCGGCCCTGCGCAAGCTGAAGCAGGCGCTGGAGCGCTACCAGGTGGTGGGCGTCGCCACCAACACCGCCTTCCTGACGGCGGTGGCGAGCCATCCGGCCTTCGAGGCGCTGGAGCTGGACACCCGCTTCATCGAACGCTACCGCGCCGACCTCATCCCCGAGGCCAAGCCGGCCGATGACCGCATCCTCGCCGTCGCGGCGCTGGAGGTGCTGTCGAAGCGCGATCAGGACGCGCGCGCCCATGCGCTCGCCGGCAGCGATCCCTACTCGCCGTGGCACAACACCGACGGCTGGCGCCTCAATGATCGCGGCCATGTGGACCTGCGCTTCGTCGACGGCGAGGCGGAGCACATGGTGGTGGTCCACTACCGCCGCGACGGCTATGAACTGGAGCTGCCAGGTGGCCGGGTGGCGGCGCGGGTGGCGCGCGATGCCCACGGCGACCTGATGGTGGACCTCGACGGCGTCCGCCAGCGGGCGACGGTGGTGCGCCTGGGCGATGATCTGGTCATCATGCACGACGGCCGCCAGCACCGCCTGACCGTGTTCGATCCCGCCGCCGCGGCGGCCGATCAGGACGGCGCCGGCGGCAAGCTGACGGCGCCCATGCCGGGCAAGGTCATCCAGGTGCCGGTGGTTGAAGGGCAGAAAGTTGTCAAGGGCATGCCTTTGGTCGTGCTTGAAGCCATGAAGATGGAGCATACAATCACCGCTCCCGCAGACGGGACGGTGACGGCGATCCACTACGGTCCGGGGGACCAGGTGGCCGACGGCGCCGAGTTGCTGTCGTTCGAGCGGGCGGAGTAGGAGCGCATGGGGGTGCGGGCCCTGCTTCGCCGGCCAGACCAGGAGGGGTAGAGCCCGTGACCGATGCCAATGCCGCCGTCAACGCCCTGATGCTGGACTATGCGTGGACCGTCCACGACTTCCAGCAGCTGGCCCGCAGCCTGTCGCTGCTGGCCACCGCCATCGGGGCGGATGACTTCGAGGACCGTAACTTCTATGCCGACGTCGAACTGCTGACCATGGACATGGCGCCGGAAACCGCCCGCCATGCCGCCGTGGTGCGGGGTCTGACGGCCGACGACAAGGCGGTGCTGATGCGGCTGAAGCAGGCGCGGGACAAGCTGGTCTACAGCTTCTTCCTGGACTGCCGGTTCGACCGCCCCGGCGCCGACGACATGGCGGCCAAGGCGCACGCCCGCCTGACCGCCATGCGCGAAGACGTGAAGAAGGGCCGCGCCGTGCTCGACCGTGCCTACGCCCTGGTGGCCGAGGCCGGCGAGGAGGACTGATCCCGTCGCCGCCTTCAGGCGGCGGGCAGGGCAGGGCGCGGCCGACCGGACAAGACACTGAGAGGAAACGCCATGCCCCTGCCCGCATCCGTGAAGATGGTGGAAGTCGGCCCCCGCGACGGCCTGCAGAACGAGCCGACGCCGGTGCCGCCGGCGGTGAAGGCGCGGCTTGTCGACCTGCTGGCCGAAGCGGGCCTCACCGCCATCGAATCCGGCAGCTTCGTCAGCCCCAAGTGGGTGCCGCAGATGGCCGGCACGCCGGAGGTGCTGGCCGCCATCACCCGCCGGCCCGGTGTCTCCTACCCGGTGCTGGTGCCCAACCTGAAGGGGCTGGAGGCGGCGGAGGAGGCGGGGGGCGTCGACGAGATCGCCGTGTTCGGCGCCGCGTCGGAAGCCTTCTCGCAGAAGAACATCAACTGCTCCATCGACGAGAGCCTCGCCCGCTTCGCGCCGGTGGCGGAACGGGCGCTCGCCAACGGCTGGCGGGTGCGCGGCTATGTCTCCTGCGTGCTCGGCTGCCCCTATGAGGGCGAGATCGCACCGGCCCGGGTGGCGGCGGTGGCGCAGAAGCTGCTGGCCATGGGCTGCTACGAGATCAGCCTCGGCGACACCATCGGCACCGGCACGCCGGTCAAGGCGCAGGCGATGATCGAGGCGGTGGCGCAGGTGGTGCCGGTGGAGAAGCTGGCGGCCCACTTCCACGACACCTACGGCCAGGCGCTCGCCAACATCCTGGCGGTGATGGAGAAGGGGGTGGCGGTGGTCGACAGTTCCGTCGCCGGGCTGGGCGGCTGCCCCTATGCCAAGGGGGCGTCTGGCAACGTCGCCAGCGAGGACGTGCTGTACATGCTGGACGGCATGGGCGTGCGCACCGGGGTCGACCTCGACCGCCTGATCGCCGCCGGCGCCTTCATCTGCGATCACCTGCAGCGGCCGACCGGGTCGAAGGTGGCCCGCGCCCGCGGCTGCGCCTGAGCCGGCCGCCATGCCCGAGGGGGGAGGGAGGGCGCAACCGCCCCCACCTTCGGTCAAGACCCCTGTTCCCCTGGGTGCACGGCTTCTGTATGATACCCGCGGGTAATGGCTGGGCTGGGGGCAGGGCCTGGGATGATCGGGTTTGACGGGCGCCAGCTGCGAGTCCTGCTGGTGGAAGATAATGAACACTTCCGCCGGCTGATCCGCACGGTCTTGCAGGCGCTTGGCATCACTCGGGTGACGGAAGCCACCGACGGCGGCGCCGGTCTGGCGGCGCTGGGGGGCGGGGCGGAGGTCGATCTGGTGATCGTCGACTACCGCATGCAGCCCATGGACGGGGTGGAATTCACCCGCCGCCTGCGCACCGATCCGGCCTCGGCCAATCCCTATGTCCCGGTCCTCATGGTCACCGGCTATACGGAGCCGCGGCTGGTGGCGGAAGCCCGCGATGCCGGTGTCAACGAGTTCCTCGCCAAGCCGATCTCGGCGAAGACGCTGTTGTCGCGCATCGTCCAGCTGATCCAGACACCGCGTCCGTTCGTATCAACCGAGGGTTATTTCGGGCCTGATCGTCGTCGCCGTGCAGTTCCATTTCCTCACGTCGAGCGGCGGCGGTCATCCCTACCTGAGGTGTAGGATTCCGCTTTCCGCGTCGTGAACTTTCGCGGTATACACGATCAGGAAGCGCCCGCCGGCAACGGCGCATCGTCAACAGAACGCCAGGGCGAAGGTCGATCCGATGGCAGGTTACAATCTGGAACGTCTGAACTTCCTCTGCGTCGACGACAACAAGCACATGCGTGCTCTGGTGAAGACGATCCTGCACGCCCTGGGATCGAAAAACGTGCACGAAGCCGCCGACGGGGCCGACGCCTTCAAGGAACTGCGGCACTTCCCGGCCGACATCATCATCTGCGACTGGAACATGTCGCCGCTCGACGGGCTGGATTTCGTCCGTCTGGTGCGCACCGGCAAGGACAGCCCGAACCCCTTCGTGCCCATCATCATGCTGACCGGCCACACGGAAATGCACCGGGTGATCGAAGCGCGCGATGCCGGCGTGCACGAATTCCTCGCCAAGCCCATTTCCGCCAAGGGCCTGTTCTCGCGCATCCGTTCGATCATCGAACGGCCGCGGCCGTTCATCCGCGCCGGCCTCTACTTCGGGCCGGACCGCCGCCGCCGCCAGATCGACTGGAAGGGCGCGGAACGCCGCAAGTCGGCCATTGCCGCCGCCCCCGCCGCCGCCGATGCCGGCGGCCTCAGCCAGGCCGAGGTCGAGGCGCTGCTCAACGGCTGATCCCGCGACAGCGGGGGGTGGTCGCGCCGTCGCCCCGTGCGGGCGGTGATTGACGCTCCGCGCCAATGGGATAGGATACCCCCCATGCGGTGGGGGTACCGCCTGCGGCCGAGACCACGGCTCGCCGCAGCAGCGCGCAGGACGGCAAGGGGGGCACGACGGGCATGACCAACGGACCGGAATTCATCCAGCCCCCCAACACCCTGAAGGACAAGGTGAAGGTCACCGAAGGCGGGGTCGATCTCGACGCGCTGGAGAAGGCCGAGGCGCTGATCGCCGGCCTGCAGGACAGCTACCTCGAATGGGTCGAAGGCGACCTGGAGCGGCTGCAGACCTACTACGGCGAGGCCGAGGCCCTGGCCGGCGCCGACCGCCGCGCCAAGCTGGGGGAGGTGTTCTCGGTCGCCCACGACGTCAAGGGCCAGGGCGGCAGCTTCAACTATCACCTCATGACCGCCATCGGGAACAAGCTCTGCCGGTTCATCGAAAAGATGCCGGCCGACATCACCCGCGGCCACATGGAAGTGGTGAAGGTCCACATCGACGCCCTGCGGCTGGTGATCGCCCAGCGCATGGAAGGTGAGGGCGGTCGCGCCGGGGAAAACCTGATGCGCGGCCTGGATGCGGTCATCGCCAAGGTCAGCGGGCCCGAGAAGTAACCGGGCCCGCCGTTTCCCAACCCTCGTCCCGCCGCCCTCAGCCAGCGCGGGCCAGCCGGCGCCGCAGCAGCGCCTTTTCCGCCTCCACCGCCAGGAAGGCCGGCAGCGCCGCGGCAACGATCAGCGCCCAGTGATAGGCCTCCAGAGGCGCCGTCCCGAACAGGGCGTTCATGGGCGGCCAGTAGGTGAAGGCGGCCTGCGCCAGCATGGTCAGCGCCACCGCGATCAGCACCGGCCGCGACCCGAACAGCGCCTCGGCGTTCAGCGAGCTGGCGGTCAGGTAGCGGCTGCTGAACAGATAGACGATCTCCACCGCCACCAGCATGTTGACCGCCGCCGTGCGGGCGACGGCGATCCCGGCGTCCTCCACCTTGGTTTCCCACAGGAACAGGCCGAAGACGGCGATCAGCATCAGCACCGACACGAAGCTGACCCGCCACACCAGGAAGCCGGACAGCAGCGGTTCGCCGGCCGGGCGCGGCGGGCGGCTCATGATGGTGCGCTCGGCCGGTTCGAAGGCGAGCGCCAGCGCCAGGGTGACGGCGGTGATCATGTTGATCCACAGGATCTGCACGGCGGTGATGGGCAGCACCGTGCCGGCGGCGATGGCGGCGATGATGGTCAGCGCCTGGCCGCCGTTGGTGGGCAGGATGAACAGGATCGCCTTCTTGATGTTGTCGTAGACGGTGCGGCCTTCCTCCACCGCCGCGGCGATGGAGGCGAAGTTGTCGTCGGCCAGCACCATTTCCGCCGCCTCCTTGGCGGCGTCGGTGCCCTGGATGCCCATGGCGACGCCGACGTCGGCGCGCTTCAGGGCCGGCGCATCGTTGACGCCGTCGCCGGTCATGGCGATCACCGAGCCGTCGGCCTGCAGCGCCTGCACGAGGCGCAGCTTGTGTTCCGGCGCGGCGCGGGCGAAGACGTCCACCGCATGGACCTGGGCGCGCAGTTCGGCCTCGCTCAGGGCGTCGATGTCGCGGCCGGTGAGGGGCTGGCCGGCGCCGGGCAGGCCCAGGCGCTCGCCGATGGCGGCGGCGGTGAGGGCATGGTCGCCGGTGATCATCTTCACCCGCACGCCGGCGCTCAGGCAGCGGCGGACGGCGGCCATGGCTTCCTCGCGCGGCGGGTCGATCAGGCCGACCAGGCCGATGAGGGTCAGGCCGCCCCGGATGTGGTCGGGGGTGAGCTGGTGCGGATCGGGCGCCCCCACCCGCTCCGCCAGCGCCAGCACCCGCATGCCGCGCCCCGACAGGGCGGCGGCGCGGTCGTGCCAGGCCTGGCGGTCGATGGGCCGCTCGCTGTCGTCGGTCGCCTCGGTGTCGCACAGCTCGATGATGACTTCCGGCGCGCCCTTGACGTGGATGTTGGGGTGGCCGCCGTCGGGGTCGGCATCCAGGGTCGCCATGTAGGCGCGTTCCGACTCGAAGGGGATGACGTCCAGCCGGTGGTGTTCGCGGCGCAGGGTTTCCGGCTCCAGCCCGGCCTTGCGGGCGGCCACCACCAGGGCGCCTTCGGTGGGGTCGCCGGTGATGCTCCAGCGGTCGTCCTTGTGGTCGAGCAGGGCATCGGCGCAGACGCAGCCGGCCACCAGCAGGCGGGCCAGCAGCGGGTCGGCCATGGGCTCGGCCAGGGTGTCGCCGTCGCGGCCGAAGCGGCCTTCGGGGACATAGCCGGCGCCTTCCACCGTCACCTCGCCGTCGGCCAGGGCGCAGGCGGCGAGCGTCATTTCGTTGCGGGTGAGGGTGCCGGTCTTGTCGCTGCAGATCACCGACACCGACCCCAGCGTCTCCACCGCCGGCAGGCGGCGGATGATGGCGTTGCGCCCGGCCATGCGCTTGACGCCGATGGCCAGGGTGATGGTGACGATGGCCGGCAGCCCCTCGGGGATGGCCGCCACCGCCAGGCCGACGGCGGCGAGGAACATCTCGTCCATGGTGTAGCCGCGCACCGTCACCCCGAAGGCGAAGGTGAGCGCCGCGACGGTGAGGATGATGACCGTCAGCACCCGCCCGAACTGCGCCAGCTGGCGCAGCAGGGGGGTATCCAGCGTCTGTACGTCGGTCAGCATCTGCGAGATGCGGCCGATTTCGGTCTTGCCCGCGGTGGCGACCACCACCCCCTCGCCATGGCCCTGCACGGCGGTGGTGCCGGCGAAGGCGAGGCTCGCCCGGTCGCCGAGGGCGGTTTCCGGCGCCACGGCGGCGGTGGCCTTGTCCACCGGCAGGCTTTCTCCGGTCAGCGCCGCTTCCTGCACCCGCAGGCCGCGCACCTGCAGCAGCCGCAGGTCGGCGGGGATGCGGTCGCCGGGTTCGATCACCACGATGTCGCCGGGCACCACCTCGGCCGCCTTGATGCGCTGGCGGCGGCCGCTGCGCACCACCACCGCATCGGGCGACAGCATGCTGCGGATGCTGTCCAGCGCCTGTTCCGCCTTGCCTTCCTGGATGAAGCCGATGAGGGCGTTGATGAGCACGACACCGAAGATGACGCCGGAATCGACCCAGTGCTGCAGCAGCAGGGTGACGACACCGGCCGCCAGCAGCACCAGGATCAGCACGTTGTCGAACTGGGCCAGGAACCGCTTCCAGGGTGGCCGTCGCGGCGCCTCCGGCAGGCTGTTGGGGCCGACCTCGCGCAGCCGCTCGGCGGCGGCGTCGGGGGTGAGGCCGCTCGCCGTGGTGCCGAGGTGATCCAGCGCTTCGGTGGGCGGCAGGGCGTGCCAGTCGGTGCGGGTGACGTCGAACGGCATGGCGTCGTCCTCCCTGTACTGCGGCATGGGTGGCTCCCCATGCAGTTTACGGTCTTTCAGGGTCGTATGCACCCGGAACCGGTGCAGTGCAGCATCATTTCGGTGGGTCGGAAAAGCTTGGCGGGGCAGGCGGCTGCCCGTAAAGTCGGCGCGCCATACCGACGGGCAAGCGAGACCCTGCCATGACCGAGCCGGCTGCGGCCGCCGCCATCCTGACCATCGACCTGGACGCCCTGGCCGCCAACTGGCGCCAGCTGGCCGACCGGCTGGCGCCGGGCGGCTGCGAGTGCGCCGGGGTGGTCAAGGCCGACGGCTACGGCCTGGGCGCGGCGCCGGTGGGCCGCACCCTGCACGCCGCCGGCTGCCGCACCTTCTTCGTCGCCCAGGCGGAGGAAGGGGTGGAGCTGCGGGCGGCGCTGGGACCGCAGCGGCCGGCGACGGTGTTCGTGCTGGCCGGCCTGCTGCCCGGCACTGCCGATCGTCTGGCCGCCCGCGGCCTCGCCCCGGTGCTGTCGACGCCGGAGCAGGTGGCGGCGTGGCGGGATCTGCCGGCCGGGCAGCGCGCCGCCATGGGCCGGCCGGCCCTGCACCTGGATACGGGCATGCGCCGTCTCGGCCTGACGGTGGCGGAGGCGGAGGCGCTGCTGGCCGATGCGGCGGCGCTGGCCGACCTCGACCCGGCGCTGGTGCTCACCCATCTGGCCTGCGCAGACGAACCCGCCCACCCGCTGAACGCGGAGCAGCACGCCCTGTTCGGCCGCCTGCGGGCGCGGCTGCCGGGGGTGCGGGCGTCCTATGCCAATTCCTCGGGCATCTTTCTTGAGGGGGCGCCGCTGTTCGATCAGGCGCGGCCCGGCATCGCCCTTTACGGCGGCAACCCGACGCCGGGGCGGCCCAACCCCATGCGGCCGGTGGTGCGGCTGCAGGCAAAGGTGCTGCAGGTGCGTCGAATTGACGCTGTGGAGTCGGTCGGATATGGTGCCACCCACCGCATGGCGGCCGGGTCACGGGTCGCCACCGTCGGCGTGGGCTATGCCGATGGCTGGCCGCGCGCCCTCGGCAACCGCGGCTGCGGCGTCCTCGCCGGGCGCCGCGTGCCCATCGTCGGGCGGGTGTCCATGGACCTGACCCTGTTCGACGTTTCCCGCAGTCCCGCAAGCGAGGCCCGACCCGGCGCGATGATCGACCTCATCGGACCCGACCTGCCCATAGACGAGGTGGCGGCCAGCGCCGGCACCATTTCCTACGAGGTGCTGACCCGGCTCGGCCGCCGCTACGGCCGCGTGTACGTGGGCGGACCGGCGGGAGCGGCGGCATGAACCTGAACTTCCTCGCCATCATCGGCCGCATGGTGCTGTCGTTCCTGCGTCACGCCGGGCGGCTGGCTGTGTTCACGGTGGTGTCGCTGCTGCACTGCTTCACGCCGCCGTTCTTCCTGCGCAACATCGGCCGCCAGATGGTGGAGATCGGCTATTACTCCCTGCCGGTGGTGGGGCTGACGGCCATCTTCTCCGGCATGGTGCTGGCCCTGCAGAGCCACACCGGCTTCGCCCGCTTCTCGGCCGAAGGGGCGGTGGCGACGGTGGTGGTGCTGTCCATGACCCGCGAGCTGGGGCCGGTGCTGGCCGGCCTGATGGTGGCCGGGCGCGTCGGCGCCTCCATGGCCGCCGAGATCGGCACCATGCGGGTGACCGAGCAGATCGACGCCCTGACGACGCTGGAAACCAACCCCTACAAGTATCTGGTGGCGCCGCGCCTGTGGGCGGCGACGCTGATGCTGCCGCTGCTGGTGCTGGTGGCCGACATCATCGGCGTGTTCGGCGGCTATCTGGTCGGCACCTACAAGCTGGGCTTCAACCCGGTCAACTACATCAAGCGCACCTTCGACTACCTGGAATTCGTCGACGTGTTCTCGGGGCTGGTGAAGGCGGCGGTGTTCGGCTTCCTCATCGCCCTCATCGGCTGCTACAACGGCTACATGAGCAAGGGCGGCGCCCAGGGCGTCGGCCAGGCGACCCGCAACGCGGTGGTCGGGGCGTCCATCCTGATCCTGACCGCCAACTACATCATCACGGAGCTGTTCTTCAGCCGATGACCACCGACCAGCCGAAGATCAAGATCCGGGGCGTGCGCAAGAGCTTCGGCCCGAAGACGGTGCTCGACGGCGTCGACCTTGATGTCGGCCGTGGCGAGTCGGTCGTCATCATCGGCGGCTCCGGCACCGGCAAGTCGGTGCTGCTGAAGTGTATCCTCGGCCTGCTGCAGCCTGATGCCGGCTCCATCCGCATCGACGGCCAGGAAACGGCCAAGCTGACCGGCAAGGCGCGCGACCAGGTGCTGCATAAGTTCGGCATGCTGTTCCAGGGCGCGGCGCTGTTCGACAGCCTGACGGTGTGGGAGAACGTGGCCTTCCGCCTCATCCACGGCGACAAGATGCCGCGCCGCGACGCCCGCGAGATCGCGGTGGAGACGCTGCGCCAGGTGGGCCTGTCGCCCGATGTCGCCGACCTGATGCCGGCGGAACTCTCGGGCGGCATGCAGAAGCGCGTCGGCCTTGCCCGCGCCATCGCCGCCAAGCCCGACATCATCTTCTTCGACGAGCCGACGACGGGCCTCGACCCCATCATGGCCGACGTCATCAACGACCTGATCGTCGCCTGCCGCGAGCAGCTGGGCGCCACCACCCTGTCGATCACCCACGACATGGCCTCGGCCCGCAAGATCGCCGACCGGGTGGCGATGATCTACCATGGCCGCATCATCTGGGTGGGCGATGCGGCGGCGGTGGAAGCCAGCGGCAACCCCTACGTCGACCAGTTCGTCCACGGCCGCGCCGAAGGCCCGATCAAGATGGAACTGCGGCGCTAGCCGCCCGTCATCCACCCCGTGCCGGGCGGGCGCCGCCGGCGCCCTTCCGTCGTCCGTCAGCGGAGCCTGTCTCGCGCCATGGCCAAGCCTACCTCGCGTTTCGTCTGCCAGTCCTGCGGCTCGGTGTTCTCCAAGTGGGCCGGGCGCTGCGACGGCTGCGGCGAATGGAACACGCTGGTGGAAGAGGCGGTGCCCGAGGCCATGCCCAGGACCGCCAGCGGCGGGCGCGGCGGGCGCAAGCTGGACTTCGTGCCCCTGCGCGGCGAAACCTCCACCCCGCCGCGCCGGCTGACCAACATCGCCGAACTGGACCGGGTGTGCGGCGGCGGCCTGGTGCCCGGCTCCGCCCTGCTGGTGGGCGGCGACCCCGGCATCGGCAAGTCGACCCTGCTGCTGCAGGCGACGGCGGCCCTGGCGCGGACCATGCGATGTGCCTACATCTCCGGCGAAGAGGCGGTGGATCAGGTGCGGCTGCGGGCGGCGCGGCTCGGGCTCGATGATGCGCCGGTGGAACTGGCGGCCTCGACCTCGGTGCGCGACATCGCGGCGACGCTGGAGGCCGACCCGCCGGAGGTGGCGGTCATCGACTCCATCCAGACCATGTTCCTCGACACGCTGGACAGCGCGCCGGGCACGGTGGCGCAGGTGCGGGCGTGCAGCCATGAACTGATCCGGCTGGCCAAGCGCAAGGGCTTCGCCCTGTTCCTGGTCGGCCACGTCACCAAGGAAGGCACCATCGCCGGCCCCCGCGTGATGGAGCACATGGTCGACACGGTGCTGTATTTCGAGGGCGAGCGCGGCCACCAGTTCCGCATCCTGCGGGCGGTGAAGAACCGCTTCGGGGCGACCGACGAGATCGGCGTGTTCGAGATGACCGATCGCGGGCTGGCCGAAGTGGTCAACCCCTCCGCCCTGTTCCTGGCGGAACGGCGGGGCAATGTGTCGGGATCGTGCGTGTTTGCCGGTCTGGAGGGGTCGCGGCCGGTTCTGGTGGAGATTCAGGCGCTGGTGGCGCCCAGCGGCTTCTCGACGCCGCGGCGGGCGGTGGTGGGGTGGGACTCGGGCCGCCTCGCCATGGTGCTGGCGGTGCTGGAGGCCCGGTGCGGCCTTGCCCTCGGGGGCAACGACGTGTATTTGAACGTCGCCGGAGGCCTGCGTGTCGCCGAGCCCGCGGCCGACCTGGCGGTGGCGGCGGCGCTGATCTCCTCGGCGACCAATCAGCCGGTCTCCGCCGATATGGCGGTGTTCGGCGAGATCGGCCTGTCGGGCGAGGTGCGGGCGGTGGCGCAGGCGGATGTACGGCTGAAGGAAGCCGCCAAGCTGGGCTTTGCCGAGGCGCTGGTGCCGCGCCGTCCGCCCAAGCCGGCCGCCAGCGGACGCGACAAGGGCCGGCCGCCGTCGGCGATCGACGGGTTGCAGGTCCGCGAATTGGGCCACTTGCAGGATCTGGTGGCCATGTTCCCGCCGTTGCCGAAGCGGGACGGATAACGAGTGTACTGATCGGCCTGCGGGCCCCGGGGTTGGAATGGACGGACTGCCGCTCAACGTGCTGGACCTCATCGTCCTGGTGGTGCTGCTGCTGTCGGCGGTGCTCGCCTTCTTCCGTGGCTTCGTTCACGAGACGCTGGGCATCGCCGCCTGGGTCGGCGCCGGCTTCGCGGCGCTCTACGGCCTGCCCATGATCCAGGCCAGCGTGCGCGAGCTGATCCCGGTGTCGTGGGCGGCGGACGCCACGGCGGCGGTCGCCATCTTCCTGGTCACCCTGCTGGTGCTGTCGATCATCACCCGGTCCTTCGCCCGGCGGGTGCAGGACAGTTCGCTCGGCTCGCTCGACCGCTCGCTCGGCGTGCTGTTCGGGCTGGCGCGGGGTGCGTTCCTGGTCGGGCTGGCCTATATCGTGCTCTCCTGGCTGATCCCGCCGGAGGACCACCCGGACTGGATCCGCACCGCCCGCGGTCTGCCGCTGATCCAGCAGAGCGCCGGCATGATCCGGTCGGTGGTGCCGGCCGAGCTGGGCATCGGCGATGCCGCCGACCAGAGCCGCCGCACCGCCGAGGAGGCCATCGAGCTGAAGCGGACCTTCGACAACCTGACCCAGCCGCAGGTGCGCCTGCCAGAAGCGGCGCCGGTGCTGCCGGTGGCCGTGACGCCGGCGCCCGCCCGGCCGCAGCCCCAGCCGCAGCCGCAGGCGCCGGTGATGACGCCCGCCCCGGCCCCGGTGCCGGTGCAGGCCGCACCCGTCGCCGCCCCCGCCGCGGCTTCG
>NZ_BAAAEP010000074.1:0-15598 GCF_039523075.1 Caenispirillum bisanense | reverse complement strand
GCAGCGGCGGCAGGCGCAGCGGCGCCCGCGGCGGGCGAGGGGTGGTGGCGGCGGCCGGGGTCTCCGCCGGTGCCGCCTGACGATAGGCGGCGGCGGCCCCGGAAGCGGAGGCACGGGCGGCACGGGCGCTGCGGGCATCACCCGGCAGGGCGGCCAGCCGCTCGCGCAGGACGCCGGCGAAGGCCGGGTCGAGCACCGCCAGATCGGCCGCCGGCTTGGTGCGGCAGCCGACGTGCAGGGCCTTGGTGGGGTCTTCCGGCGGTCGCGGCAGCACGTCGGCATAGGGCCAGACGGACAGCAGCAGGCCGCGCCGGTCGCGGATCTCCAGGCGCGTCAGGGTGGCCCGCACCAGGGCGTCGCGCGGTCCGTCGCCGCGCCCCGCGTCGTAGAGGCCGGGAAAGGTGATGCTGGTCGGCGGTGTCGTCACCGCGCTGTTGTAGCCGCAGCGGCGCCCTGCGTCCATCGGCCGCGTTTGTGGCCTGCCGCCGCTCTGCTAAGGTTGGCGCACCAAGCAAGAACCGCACACGGAGGACGACCCGACATGACAGCTGCGACCGAGTTCCAGGCCCTGGTGCTGGACAAGTCCGACGACGGCAAGGTGGCCCCCACCATCAAGACCCTGCCCGACAGCGCCCTGCCGGCCGGCGACGTCACGGTGCGGGTGTCCCATTCCACCCTGAACTACAAGGACGGGCTGGTGCTGAATGGCCTCGGCAATCTGGTGCGCGACTATCCGCATGTGCCGGGGGTGGATTTCGCCGGCACCGTCGAGGCCTCGGACTCCCCCGCCTTCGCCCCCGGCGACCGGGTGGTGCTGACCGGCTGGCGGGTGGGCGAGGTGCATTGGGGCGGCTATTCCCAGAAGGCGCGGGTGAACGGTGACTGGCTGGTGCGCCTGCCCGACGGCCTGGACGCCCGCCACGCCATGGCCATCGGCACCGCCGGCTTCACCTCCATGCTGGCGGTGATGGCGCTGGAGGCGCACGGCATCACCCCGGACAGCGGCCCGGTGCTGGTCACCGGCGCCACCGGCGGCGTCGGATCGGTGGCGGTGGCGATCCTCGCCCGCCTCGGCTACACGGTGGAGGCGGTGACCGGCAAGGCCGACAGCGACGCCTACCTGAAGGATCTCGGCGCCAGCGTCATCGTGCCGCGCAGCGACTTCGCCGAGCCGGTCACCCGGCCGCTGCTGAAGGAGCGCTGGGCCGGCTGCGTCGATGCGGTGGGCGGCCAGATGCTCGCCAACATCCTGCCGCAGATGAAGTACCGCGGCGCCGTAGCGGCGGTCGGACTGGCCGGCGGCAACAAGCTGGAGACGACGGTGGTGCCGTTCCTGCTGCGCGGCATCAGCCTGCTCGGCATCGACTCGGTGATGGCGCCGAAGGCGGAGCGCGAGGCGGCCTGGGCGCGCCTCGTCACCGACCTGCCGCTCGACCGCCTGGATGCCATGATCCAGGACGTCGGTCTGGCCGACCTGCCGGAACTGGGCAAGCAGATCCTCAAGGGCGGCGTCACCGGCCGCGTAGTGGTCGACGTCGACCGCTGACGCGGGCGCGGACGCAGGCGAAAAAAAAGCCCCTCTCCCCGGGGTTAGGAGGGAGAGGGGCAGACCCCGCCGGAGATGCGGGAGGTGGGAGTGCGGGAGGGCCCGGCCGTGTCAGTCCGGGTCCGCCCCCTCTCCGGCGGCGGTATGGGCGCGGCGGATGCGGAAGAAGCGTCCGACGATCATCGGCAGCACGAAGCCGACGATGGCAACCGTCCACAGCGTGATGGTCAGCGGCGAGCCCACCAGGATGGACCAGTCGCCGTTGGAAATGGTGAGCGCGCGGCGCAGGTTGGCTTCCATCAGGTTGCCGAGCAGCACGCCCAGGATCACCGGCACCAGCGGCACGTCCAGCTTGCGCAAGACCCAGCCGAGGACGCCAAAGCCGACCATCACCAGCAGGTCGAAGGTGGAGCCGGAGATGCCGTAGATGCCGACGGCGGCGACCATGGCGACGGTCGGCATCAGGATGCGCGGCGGCACCGACAGCACCCGCACGAACAGCCCGACCAGCGGAATGTTCAGCGCCAGCAGCATCAGGTTGCCGATGAACAGGGCGGCGATCAGGCCCCACACCACGTCCGGGTTGTTGGTGAACAGCAGCGGGCCGGGGGTGATGTTCAGCGCCAGCAGCATGGCCAGCAGCACCGCCGTGGTGCCCGAACCGGGCACGCCGAGGGCCAGCATGGGCACCAGGGCGCCACCGGCGGCGGCGTTGTTGCCGGCTTCCGGCGCCACCACGCCGCGCGGATCGCCCTTGCCGAAGGTGCCCTTGCGATCGACCATGCGCTTTTCCAGCGTATAGGCGACGAAGGACCCGAGCGAGGCACCGGCCCCCGGCAGCACGCCGGCGATGAAGCCGATGATGGTGGAGCGGCCCATGGTGCCGCTGGTTTCCTTCAGCGTCTTCAGCGGCACGGTGATGCGGCCGAGCGGCTTGGCATCCTTGCCCGAGGCCTCGCTCTCGCCGCGGTGCTCAAGGAAGATGAACACTTCCGACAGGGCGAACAGGCCGACGATGGCGACCAGGAAGTCGATGCCGTCGTACAGGTGGACGTTGCCGAAGGTGTAGCGCGGCATGCCGGTCTGGCCGTCGACGCCGATCATGGCGATGGCAAGGCCGAGGGCGGCGGCAAAGGCGGCCTTGGACTGGTTGCGGCTGGTGACGCCGCCCAGCGTGGCGAAGGCCAGCACGAACAGCGCGAAGTATTCCGCCGGACCGAACAGCAGCGCCACCTTCACCAGCAGCGGCGACAGGAACACGAGGCCCCAGGTGGCGAAGAAGGCGCCCACGAACGACGCCACGCCCGACAGCGCCAGCGCCTCGCCGGCGCGGCCCTGGCGGGCCATGGGGTAACCGTCCAGGGTGGTCATCATCGCCGGCTCGTCACCGGGGATGTTGAGCAGGATCGACGAAATGCGGCCGCCGTACATGGCGCCGTAGTAGACGCTGGTCAGCAGGATCAGCGCCGGCGTCGCCGGCAGGCCGAGGGTGAAGGCCACCGGGATCAGGATGGCGACACCGTTGGACGGGCCGAGGCCCGGCATGGTGCCGATGATGGTGCCGAGGAAGCACCCCAGCAGGGCGAGGCCCAGGTTCTGCCACGTCAGCGCAATGGCGAACCCGTCCATCAGGGAGGCGAGTGCGTCCATGGCTCAGAACCCCCAGGGACCACGGGCCAGCGCCAGCCCGAGAATGAGATGGAAGACGACGTAGATGCCGACGGAGATGCCGACCCCGGCGATCACCGCGCCCAGCGGCCGGCTGCCCAGCCGCCAGGACAGGATCGCCGCGGCCACCGCCGTCGCCAGCAGGAAGCCGACTTCGGACAGGGCAAGCGAGTAGGCGGTCATCACCGCCACCGCCAGGGCGATCTCCAGCAGGCGGCCGAGCGGCGGCCAGTCGGGAGATTCGTCCGGGCGGATGAGCGGGTAGATGCACGCGAGTGCCATCACGCCTCCGATGATGATCGGGAAAGCCCTGGGGCCCAGCGGATCGCTGCTGAACCCCAGTTCCACCTGCGTTGCCTGCCAGATGAAGAAGGCGGCGAGCAGGAGCCCGACGCCTCCGAAGACGCGATCGCTGCTCATTTGACGAGACCGATCTCGCGCGACAGGTCTTCGGTTTCCTTCACCTGCTGCGCCACGAAGGCGGTGAAGTCGTCACCGTCGACGTCCAGCGGCATCAGACCGCTGGTTTCCATGATCTGCTTCCATTCCTCGGACTCGTAGACCGACTCGATGGCGTTGACCCAGTAGGTGCGGGCCTCGTCCTTCATGTTGGCCGGGCCGTAGAAGCCGCGCCAGTTGGCGCCGACCGAGTCGATGCCCTGTTCGCGGGCGGTCGGGAACTTGTTGAACTCGCCCGGCAGGCGTTCCGGGGCCAGCACCGCCAGCACCTTGAGATCGCCCGAGTCGACGAAGCCCTTGGCTTCCGAGATGTCGCCGGTGAAGGCCTGGACGTGGCCGCCGAGCAGCTGCGTCACCGCCTCGCCGCCGCCCTCGAAGGGCACGTACTTGATGGCGCGCAGGTTCTCGACGCCGGCCTTGCGGGCCGCCGCCAGCACCTTCAGGTGATCCCAGCCGCCCACCGCCGAGCCGCCGGCGATGGCGACGGTGTTGGGGTCGGCCTTGATCTTGTCCATCAGCTCGGGAAGCGTGTTGAGCGGGCTGTCCTTGGACACGGCGATGACGCCGTAGTCGGCACCGACGGAGCCGAGCCAGGTCACCTGGTCCATGGTCATGCCGGGGAAGGCGCCCTGGGCGAGGCGGGTGCTGGTGGCCGAGGAGGCGGCGACGATCACGTTGTCGTGGCCGCCGCGCTTGGACACCACATGGGCGAAGGCGACGCCGCCGGACCCGCCGGTCATGTTGGTGACCTGGATGGGCGAGGGCACCAGCTTCAGGTCATACATGGTCTTGCCGACCTGACGGCAGGTGAAGTCCCAGCCGCCGCCCGGGTTGGCGGGGGCGATGCACTCGGGGCGCTGCGGCTCGAAGGCGGCGGCGGTGCCGACCGGCAGGGCGGCGACGAGGACGGCGGCGGCAAGGGAGCGCCGGGTCAGGGAAAGCAAAGACATCGTGCGGGTTCCTCCCATCGGAACTTCGGGGGTCAGGCGTCTCCGGCGGTCGGAAGCGCCCCTGCGGCGGGAGGAGAAGGGCCGGCGGAGACGGTTCTCCGGCGGGTGCTGGCCGTCATCCTCCCTGACCTGACGAGCCTTCTAATTTCGGCATGGCTGCCATCTGGACTCGTGCGGTCAGGAGGACTGTACGCCGCGAACCTGTCGCGAACCTGTCATCGGGGGGATAAGATGATTACTCCCCACGCCGGCCGGATGATCCCTTCGGTCCGTCGTGGGGCGTCTTCGCGCAATGACGCTGCCTATTGCACCGTCAGGGCCTGGTGCCAGCGGTCGAGCAGGCGGCGGCGCTTGGACTGGTCGCGGTAGACCAGCAGGCCGGCCCCGACGCGGATGGGGCGGATGGTGGTTTCCGCCTCCGCCACCAGCGCCGCCATGGTGTTGGCGCCCTGGACGGCGGGGTGCAGGGCGTTCAGGTTGACGTCGTTGGCCAGCACCGTCTGCCCGGCGCGGGAGGCGAGGAAATCCAGGAACAGCCGCCCCGCCTCCGGCGTCCGCGCCAGCCGGGGCACGAGGCCGATGCGCGACAGCACGACGACGAAATCCTCCGGCACGATGATGCCGAGGTCCGGCCGCTCCGGCGCCATGGCGGCGGCGTAGGACCCGAGCACGTTGTAGCCGTAGGCGAGCCGCCCCTGCGCCGTCTTGTCGATGATGGCGGCGGAGTCGGTGTAGAGCTTCACCCCCGCCCGCCCCATCAGCGACACCAGATCCCACAGGTCGGGGTCGACGTCGGCATCGCGCGCCAGCAGCAGGAAGCCGAGGCCGCTGCGGCTGATGTCGTAGGTGCCGATGCGGCCGGCCAGTGCTTCTTCCCAGGCGTCGTCGCCGAGCAGCTGGCGCAGGTCGGCCCGCGTGCGCGGCGGCGCCCGCTCGGCGAAGGTCGGGCGGTGGTAGACCATCACCGTCGGTTCGAAGGTGAGGCCGAAGGCGGTGTCGCGCCAGACCGCCCACGGCGGCAGTTCCTGCGCCGAGGGCACGTCCACCCGCTGGGCGAAGCCGTCGTTCGCCAGCTTGAACTGCAGGTCCATGGCCGAACTGAGGACGAAGTCGGCGGTGGGGCCGCCGGCTTCGGTTTCCGCCCGCACCCGTTCGTCGGTCTCTTCCGACTGCAGCTCGTGGTAGACCACGGTCACCGTCGGCCGCTGCTGCTGGAAGGCGCGGATGACCGGCGTGAACAGGCCGGTGTCGGTGGTGCCGTAGATGACCAGCTGCAGCGCCAGCCCCTCCACCGCCGTCTGCGGCGCCGGGAAGGTTTTGGTGGTGCCGCCCCACGCCGCCGCCGAAGGCAGCAGCAAGCAGAGGGCGAGCAGGATTCTGGCGGTGAAGCAGGGCATGTGCCATATCTTGGACACCCCTGACTTCCAGGCAAGCCGAAAACTGCCGCCGAGTCGCGCCCCATGCGGATTCTTGTCGTCGAGGATAACCCGGAACTGGCGGCGACGCTGGAGCAGTTGCTGCGCGCCGACGGCCACGCCGTCGACATCGCCACCGACGGCGAGGGCGCCGATGCGGTCCTCAGCGCCGAGACGTTCGATCTGGCGGTGCTCGACCTCGGCCTGCCGGGGCTCGACGGGCTGGAGGTGCTGAAGCGGCTGCGGCGCCGGCGCGACGATACCGCCGTGCTGGTGCTGACCGCCCGCGGCGCCCTCGACGACCGGGTGCGCGGGCTCGACCTCGGGGCCGACGACTACCTGACCAAGCCCTTCGACATCGCCGAGTTCGAGGCCCGCGTGCGCGCCCTGCTGCGGCGGCGGGTGGGGGCGCAGGGGGGCGTGGTGGCGGTGGGGCCGCTGACCTTCGACGTCGCCAGCCGCCGCGCCACCCTCCACGGCGCCGCGCTCGACCTGCCGCGCCGCGAGCTGGACCTGCTGGAAGCCCTGGTGGTGCGGGGCGAGCGGGTGGTGACCAAGCAGGAACTGGCCGATGCCGTCTCCAGCTTCGGCGACCCGCTGACCGAAAGCGCCGTCGAGCTGTACATGAGCCGCCTGCGCCGCAAGCTGGAGCCGGCCGGCATCCGCATCCGCAGCCTGCGCGGCCTCGGCTACGTGCTGGAGGCGGGCTGAGCATGCGGGGGCTTCCGCGCCGGTCCCTGCGCCGCAATCTGCTGGTGTGGCTGCTGGTGCCGCTGTTCGGCCTCGGCGCCCTGATCGCCGCCGAAGCCTACTACCACGCCCTGCATCTGGCGACGGCGGTGGCCGACCGCACCCTGGCGGGCTCGGCGCTCTCCATCTCCGACCGCGTCACCATCGCCAACGACGGCAGCCTGGAGGTGGACCTGCCCTATGTGGCGCTGGAGATGCTGACCTCGGTCGGCGACAACCGGGTGTTCTATCTGGTGCGGGCCCGCGACGGCGCCCTGGTCACCGGCTACAAGGACCTGCCGCTGCCGGAGGCGGAGGCGCTGCCGCGCATGCCCGGCAACCCGGTGTTCTACGATGCCGAGTATCAGGGCGTGCCGGTGCGCGCCGCCGCCGTCATCGGCATTGCCTCCGACGCCCGGCGCAGCGCCGGCTACACGGTGGTGGTGGCGGAGACGACCCAGGGACGGCAGGCCCTGGCGCGGGAGACCCTCACCCGGCTGGCCAGCCGGCTGACGGCGCTGGCGGTGATCGTCGCCGCCGTGGTGTGGCTCGGCATCAGCCGTGGCCTGCGACCGCTGGCCGACCTCGGCACCGCCGTCGGCCGCCGCAGTCCCGACGACCTGCGTCCCATCGACCACGCCGCGCCGCGCGAAACCGCCGATCTGGTGGACGCCATCAACGCCTTCATCGACCGTCTGCGCACGGCGGTGGAGGGCTTGCGGCAGTTCACCGGCACCCTCGGCCACCAGATGCGCACACCGCTTGCCATCGTGCAGAGCAACCTGGCGCTGGCCCTGCGCAGCGACCTGCCGCCGGCGGCGCGGGTGCCGCTGGAACGGGCCGAGCGCGCCGCCCGCGATGCCGAGCGCCTGACCGGCCAGTTGCTGCTGCTCGCCCGCATGGACGAGGCGCGGGCGACGCGGGAGGGCTTCGTTGCCGTCGACATGGCGCTGCTGGCGGAGGAAGTGACGGGGGAACGGGCGCCTGCCGCCCTGCGCCTCGGCCTGGAACTGGCGCTGGAGGTGGCGGTGGCGCCGGTGCTGGTGCGCGGCGCGCCGGTGCTGCTGCGCGAGGTGCTGCTGAACCTGATCGACAACGCCGCCCGCCACGCCGCGCCCGGCGCCGCCACCGTGCGGGTGAGCGCCGATGCGGCTGCCGTGCGGCTGGAGGTGGAGGATCACGGCCCCGGCATCGCCCCGGCCCAGCGGGCGGCGGCGCTGGAACGCTTCGCCCGCGGCGGCGCCGCCGACAGCCGCGATGGCGGCGGCGGCACCGGCCTCGGCCTGCCCATCTGCCGCGACATCGCCGTGCTGCACGGCGGCAGCCTGACCCTGGGCGACACCCCCGGCGGCGGCCTGCGCGTCACCCTCACCCTGCCGCGCGCCATGGGCGAGGGGTGAGCCCCGCCCGGCGAGGACAAGCCGGGGACCAACTAAAAAATTAAAGCCAGCAACCCGACGACCACCAGCAGGCCGATGAGGAAGATGACGCCGACGGTGCCGCCGATGAACCTGAGCATGGGGGTCTCCTTTCCGTGCCGTAAGCTTGGAAATCGAGGTTCTGTAACTTTGGTGGAGGCGGGTAGACGCCGGTGGATATAGAAAAATCAATGACTTAGTCCATACTCATCCTCTATGGTACGGCACAGTCCGGGAGCGGATTTTCCGCCTTTTTTCCGTGGAGGATGACGAATGGCCCGTCGGATACGTGACCACCGCCTTGACAGCCGGTCGGCTCGCGACTGTCTTGTTCCCAACCCGGAGCCCTACTGGGCAAGGATGAGCCATGGTTGCTATCTCGGCTACCGTAAGGGCAAGCGGGTGGGCCGCTGGGTCGCCCGCTGGCGCAGCCGGGCCGGCCGGCAGATCCACACTACGCTGGGTACCGCTGATGATACCTTCGATGCCGACGGCCTCACCGCATTGTCCTTCGATCAGGCCCAGGCGAAGGCGCGGGAGTGGTTCCAGGACATCGCAGCCCGCACCAAGCTGGGGCGGCCTAAAGGCCCCTACACCGTGGCCCAATGTATGGCCGATTACATTGCCTGGCTGAGCGACGCAAAGAAGTCAGCTCGCCACGTTGAGATCTACGCGAATGCCTACATCCTGCCCGAACTCGGTCATCTGGACACAGAGGATTTGACCACGGATTGCCTTGAAGCATGGCGAGCCAAAATTCGGCGGAGCAAGCCCCGCACGCGAACCGTCACCGGGCGCGCACCGGCGTACCGGACCGAAGGTCCCGACCAGGAGGAGGCCGACCGAAAAGCCCGACGTCGGTCCAACGGTTACCTGGTCTATTTGCGAGCCGCCCTTAACAGAGCATGGAAGGCAGGCCGCATCGCCAAGAGCAGGGATGTGTGGATGCGTGTGGAGGCCTACAAAGAGGTCGATCGCCCTCGCAGCAATTATCTGACCGAGGAACATTCATGCCGCTTGGTCAACACGTGCGAACCTGGGCTTCGCGAACTGGTGCAACTGGCGCTGCTGACAGGGGCCCGCTACGGTGAACTGTGCGCCTTCGACGTGCGCGACTTCGATGCTCGCAACGGCACCCTCTATGTCCGCAGGAGCAAGAACAATCGTTCCCGCCACATCGTGCTGTAGGATGAAGGCGTCGCCCTCTGCCTGGCTCTGACCGTCGGGCATACGCTCAACGACCCACTGCTACGCCGAGCCTGCGGCGAGCGCTGGGGCCGCGATCTTCATCGTCGGCCATTCAAAGCGGCTTGTGCCCGAGCTGGACTTGAGCCGTCGTTCACCTTTCACGAGCTTCGCCACACCTGGGCGAGCCTGGCGGTGATGAATGGTGCAGAGCTAATTGTCGTGGCACACAATCTCGGCCACAAAGACACCCGGATGGTGGAACGGGTCTATGGGCACCTGGCCCACACCTATGTTGCACGCCGCATCCGCGAGACAGCACCATCATATGGATTTGCCGTCGAGAGCTACGCCGTCCCTATGTCACAGCGCCGCTGACCCCCTGTTGTTCGGTAAGAACCCACTGGGCACCGGAGCCTGCCGATTTCACGGCTGGTTACTGTCGATCGAACTTCTCAGAGCCAATCTCAATTTGCCTTGTCCACGCGCTTCTTCCGCAGCGGCCTCCTTCGATCCGGGGAAGCAGATGGAGTCTTAACCGAGGACGGCACCTTACGGCAGCCAGGGATGCGAATCACGATGACGCGACGATCGATGCCGTCTGCTACCTCGGCCATTTGGACAGCTTCAACCCAACAGTTATCATCAAAATCGAACGGCCACGTTTTTTGCGCGCAAAGGTCCAGCGCCGCGAGCATCCCAATGCGGGGCTTTGTGGAAATGTACCCAGCAGTCTGACCCAGATATTTCTTCAAACCTTCCTGCGAACCGTCTTTGTATTCACGCTTGACCTCGATAATAAATCTCCAAGTTGGCAATATGATTGCTAGGTCTGCGCGCCCAGACGCAACATCGTGTGCTTCGGGCACAATTGTGTGCTCGGGGAAGCCAATCGCCTGCGCCTTAAGCCAGTGAAGCAAGGCTCGCTGTAGTTCGACTTCTAGTGGCTTGGCGCCCCCTTTTTCAAACAAAAAGCCGAACACCTCGCCAGCCATGACGCTGCCTATATCCAGGCAAGCGTGCAAGAACCGCAACGAGTGAAATAGGATAAGCTCAACATCATGGCGGGCTGATCCTGCGAAATCCGGATGGTTTTCCATATCGCCGGACAAGCGAGAAAAAGCGGATTCTACCGAGGCCGAAGTAACGGCGCGCTTTGACTGAAGGACTGTCGCCAGCATTTCGCGGATCCGAGGGTTCTCCTGCGAAAATATGTCATCAGTTGGGCCGGAAGCGTTGGGGCGCATTGCCGGCCCAATTGCTTTTCCCGGCGATTTTGCCTTTTCTTCTAGCTCAGTAAGAAGCCTGCGGCCCTCGGCTTTGTCCTCTTCGCTCGTAGCGCCATCCAGCACCCAAGCTTGTAAGTGCGCGCGAAGCCCTTCGCGCTCCAAGAAGCTGTTCGCGAGCCGATCTGCGACTGCCTTCCGGAGGGTATCTCCTGCCGACGCTGCTGCGAGAGGGATAAGTGCCCGCCGAAGTGCCGCCACTCGCTCCAGCACGGGCACTGCCCTAAGCCAGGAGCGCTTTGTTAATTCACCGGAAAGTGTTTGCAGTGCATTCGTAAGCTCGTACCAAGCGAGTTCGGCATCAATTCTTGGGCGGAGCCATGATCTGAGAGATCGATGGTCGAGCTCGTTCTGCCTGCTCAATGCAGACGCCTTCGCTTTGTCGACCTGTTCTTCAATGGCTGCAGAGGAAGCGTCATCGCAGAACAGGACCAAAGCCCGGATAGATGCCCCGAGCGCTTCAGCCTCCTCTAGGTCAGGGTTCTGTTCCAGCGCTTTTGAGAATGTGTCTTCAGCGAACTTCAGGCCTGCAATCATGCTGGCTTGATCTGGCGCAGTTAGCGCCTCATCCAGTTGGGTGAGAGCGAGCTCATAGGTGGCTTGGTCGCCGGCCTCCTCATTCGCAGCCAAACGCTGAAGAACGCCTTTCATCTCGGGCATCCGATCCCGAGCCCAGCTGAGACCGGCAATCACCGCCGCCCTGCGGATGAAATGAGGAGGGTCGTTCTGCAGGACTTCTTCCAGGCACGACATTAATCGAAATCGCGAAAAATGGCCTGCAGTTGACAGCAAGTACGCTCCCGCCAAGCATTCGGAGGCCATGTCGGCCTCAGGGGGCGTCTGTCTCGTGCCTATGCGGCTCAAGATCGCCGTGGTTAAACCCGGCTTAAGCTCGTTCGGAAGGGGAGCTGCGGCTAACTGAGCAATCACAGAGTGGATCACAAGCGGGAAAGGGTTCTCCGCAACGATGCCCACCAAAAGGTCGACCGTATCCCCCAGCGCATTCGCGTCAACGAGAGCTGCGATCAGCCTGTCAGCGTGGACGTCACCACGCAGGGTTTCCGCCTCAGCGCTTAAAGCAGCTAGCCCCCCAAGCTCATCGAGGGAGGGGGCTTCAAAGGCAGCCAATCGCTCCGCGAGCACGTGTTCCTCCTCTCAATAACGAGAGCGGCTTCAAAACATAGTTCCCGCTTCGGTGGGAGCGCGAATATTTTTCGGTATGAAAGCAGGCTTGGCGACATTCCCCCGAGCAGTCGCCAGGAAAACCTGTAACCGGCCCGTTTCGGCGGCCAGCGCAGAGATTTCCTTCAGCATCGCTTGCAGATCGTCGTCGCCGACTTCTTCGCTACCCGGCGAGTCTATAAAGAGCACACCCGGGTGGTGGCCAACGCCCGTCTTCTGGGCCAGGCGCATCATGGCGATCACCAAGGCAATACGCAGGCGCAGCCTCTGGCCGGGAGTTTGTCCGGTGTATGAGCTCTGCTTTCCGGAAACGGTGAGGGTGATGCCGTTGCCCTTTATGAGGACCTTCTCAAGGCCCCGAAATCCAATGCGGCCGCCAACGTCAACAATCTCGCGCTCGAGCTCCCGCAGTTGTCCTGCGCCGGTCTCTTGCACACGCGCCTCTGCCACCTTTTCTGCAGCGCGGAGAACGTCTGGACGGCTTCTGGAGCATCCTCCTTGGTCGGCGTGACAGAGCGCTTGACTTCGTCCAGCGCACCCTTCAGACGTTCGATCACGTTTTCTTGCCGCCTACGGGCTGATAGCGTCTCAGCAAGGGTCTCGAGATACGCGAGCCGCTCCATGATGGCTTTCCGATCACGCTCCTTCTGAAGGGCGCTCTCCCCGAGATTGGCAGCTTCCTGGCTCGCTGCACGGTGAAGCCGCTTTAAGTCAGCTTCCCGCTCTACCGCTGCGGCCAAGCGTTCGTTGTAGCCGTCAGGGTCATCGACGAGCCCCGTCCGGTCACACACAGAACAGCGACCGCTATCCTCATGCGCCACCCGATCTTCTGGGAAGGGATTAGAGCATCGGGGGCAACAAACGGGTTTGAGCCCAGAGAATATCTTGCGCGTGCCCGCCCCCTCTTTTAGCCGTCTAAGTTCGGCGCGGGCTAGGTCCCACTCGGCCTTAGCCTGTTCTGCAGTGCGTTCAGCGGTGGCTTGGCGAGCTTGAACGCCAGCAATTTCTTTCGCTAGCTTTGCGTTTGCTAAAGTAAGTTCATCTACCTCTCGGAGATTGGTAGTTTTGCTCCCCATTGCCCTAAGTTTCCCCTCTTCGCTGGCGAGCGCTTTCTGTAGACGAACAATGTCCTCATTGGCGAATTGGCTGTGCCTTCCGCTCCCTTTTCCCGCTTTATCGAAGGCGAGGGCATGACGGATGGCCATCAAGGTATCTGCGTAAGGCAAGCCAACAAATAGCTGAAGCATCCGCCACCAGAGGCCTCCAACCGCGATATCCCCTAGGATCGCCGGATGTGATCCTTCTATGAAGAGGGACCGCGCATATGCAGGCCATCGATGCGTCGACTCCTGTGGCCCGCCGTCATCTTCGCCCGAGAGATTTTGAATGGGCGGTAAGGCAAAGCGCTCTGTCATGAGATTGTCCATGACACGCTCGAACTGCTCGTCTCCACTGAAGACGGCCAAGGTCCTGGCCGCGCCCGGACCTTCATGGATTAGCGAGCCCTGTGCGCCTTCAGTCACGTCCGTAAAAGTTACGCGGTACTGATCGATGCCGATGGAGAAGGCTACCTCTACGCTTTGAATCCATGCGCGGACCTCGCTCTTTAGGCCACGCGACCGGCCGCGGAGCGCCCACAGGATGACCTCCATTATGGTGGTCTTCCCTATGAGGTTGAGGCCGTCACTAAGTATGCCCCAGAGCCCCGTGCCAAGATCGTTCCATTCGAACGCGAAATCCTCATTCGCGACGTCTTTTCCGGCCTTGGTCCCGCTAAAATAGACTCGCCGGACCACGAGGCTCTCGGCTCGGTGCGTGCCGCTGGCTTCGCGCACATCAATGGACTCAAGAACGGCTTCCACATCCTGCACATCGACCTTGGCGCGCTTCGCAACGGTTTCCGCGAATGGCGCAATCACCTGTTCGTCAGCCATGTACAGACTCCAAATCCTTCAGTCGCTGGCGAACCCGAGCGGCAATCGATGATATTGTTTCGCCATGCGGGGCGTTCGCATACTCAGGCTGACGATATTGCATGTCCGCAATATCCTGGGCGGACATGCCTCCGCAAAGCGCGCCTACCAGAGCGGCGCGGGCCACGTACCATCGCGCCTCCTCCATTTCCGCCGCAATAGTGTTTGCTACCTCGGCCCCTCTCCCGAGTAGGAAGAACCGCATCACTTTCGTGTCCGGGTGGCGGCGACATTCAGCAAGCCCGTAGCTCACTAGAGGAGCCATGCCCGTATCAATCGGTTCGTAGGCCCCGAAAAGGTATTTTGCCATTGCGTCACGTCGAATTTCGGGCTCTTCCGAATCCAGAATTGAACGAGCTTCTTGAAGCCATTGCCGTTCGCCCGTGGCTTGGTGCCTGTCAAGAAGCGCTTCAGCTAAGTGATCAGGATTACGAACGAAGAAGTCCAATTTCTGGAGCTTCTTCTGAGCAACAACGACCTTAACCGCTCCAGGGACGGGTGGTGGTTTGCCTACGTCTTCGCCGGCCTGCGCAAGTATGAAGAGGAGCCGCATGGCATCGCGGAACTGGCGCGTGGGCTCATCGCTGTATGCAATTGGCATCCTCTATCCGCCCCTCCCCAACGGAGAAAACTACCGGTATCGCCGCAACTGACAGGAAGGTCGGATCCCTCGGCCGCAGATTATTTAGCTGTATCGCGAACGCTGTGGCGGTTGCAACCATCACCTGCCGAATAGCTGCAGAGGATGCAAGCAGCCCGCAAATCGAGCGACCTCGCTGAGGGAAGCGCAACAAAGAGCTCTAGTTTGCACGATGATCCGCTGACGGGAGCAAGTTCAAGAGCGGACCCCTGTTGGCGCAGCCGCGGGATGCGCGGCTAATTCGATCAGGCGTCGGATCTGAGCGCTATTGGCATTGATCTGGGTGGAAGCCCCATACGCCTTTTCCCGGCGCTGCGCCTTGATGTCTGGCTTGCCTTCCTTATGGGCGACCAACATTCCCTCCATCTCTCCCCAAAAGACGTTCATGTGACCATAAAGGGCGTTCATCAGGTCTGACGCCTCAGGAAGGTAAAAACTCACGTGAATGAGAATTCTTTCAACTTTGCGGCAATATCCAAGATGCCACTCCCTAAACTGCTCAACCGTAATATTGTCTCGTCTGTGAAGTACATCCCAGTTAGTGAAAATGCCATTGAAACCTCGGCCAAGGTCTGGTGGGCGGATTCCAGGCGTTCAAGCATGCGACTTTCTCGCCGTCCTTCCGCATCAACTAGTACTCGTTCCCGGTGTATGCAGATGTCCTTTTCGGCCTGGATCATGGCTACCCTTAGCTGGGTTCCGGTAGAAAGGTGGCCAACGAGATAAGCTACAGCGGCAGTAATTGCCGCACCAATCAGCGCCCACGCTTCTTTGGGCAAGCTCACGAATTCAGCAGCCATTACTCCCCCTGGTCGATCGGCGAATTTTAGAAAGTGCACATGTGTATGCGGGGCGCGCTGTTTTTCATGCGAAGCGCGGGAGCCTTATTCGAGCACGGGGAGCTACGACTCCAGGCGCGAATTCAAACAGCCGCTACATTCACTCCAAGAGCTGCGCAGGCGAGATTCCTAGCGCATTGGCAATTTGCTCCAGCACCAGGACGGTTGGATTACGGACCCCGCGCTCAACGCCGCTGATGTAGGTTCTGTGCAAGCCCGACTGAAAGGCAAGCTCCTCCTTGAGCCGCTCCCTGACCTTGGACCACCCGAGGCAAGAAATCTCGGGTTGAAACGCCTCAGGGCAGGCG
>NZ_BAAAEP010000073.1:0-16366 GCF_039523075.1 Caenispirillum bisanense | reverse complement strand
GCGGTGGGGTCGACCACCGCTTCGGTGCTGCCGGCGCTGAGGCGCGGGGCATCCAGGCCCGGGGCCGGCGGCATGGGCAGCGACACCCGCTCGCCGGAGCCGATGGGGGCGCTGGGGCCGGCCGGCGCCTCGCCGCCGCCGCCGGTGGCGGCGGTGGAGGCATCGCCGCTGCCGTCCCCGGACAGCAGTCCGGCCACCTGGGCCGGGCCTTCGCCGCCGGTCATCAGCCACCACGCGGCACCGCCGCCGATCACCGCGGCGGCAAGGCCGATGGCGGCGAACAGGGCGACGCGCTTGCGGCCGGAGCCCTTGCGGGCGCCGCGGCGGGGGGCGCCGTCGTCATCGTCGTCGCCGCCCCAGGCGTCATCATCCAGCAGGTCGTCGAAACCGCGTGCCGGGCCGTCGTCCTGGCCGTCGCCGTCGTTGCCGAGGCCGGGGCCGAGCGTGGCGCCCGTGAAGAAAGGCTCGCGCCCGTCATCATCGCCGGCGCGGGTCTTCTTCTTGCGGGAGAACAGGCCCTTGAATGAGAGAGCCATGGCAGCGGTCCTTACTCAGCCAGCCGGCGCGGCTTCGGGAAGAAGCCGCGCCGGCGGAAGTCTACACCAAGAAGATTGCCGAAGGGTTACCCCTGGCGGTTGCCGTACAGGGCCAGCCCGCGCAGCAGGTCGATCGCCCGCGTCAGCTGGTAGTCCTCCGGTTCCTCCGGCGTTTCGGCGGCGGCGTCGCCGGCCGGGGCGGTGCCCGGCGGCACGGTGGCGCCCGGCGTGGGCTCCACCTGCGGCGCGCCTTCGGCACCGCCATGGCCGTTGCCGTTGCCGTTGGGGTTCTGCAGGGCGCCGCGCAGCCCGGCTTCGCTCCGGCGCGGGAAGCGGTTGTTCAGGGTCTCGATATGCGCCTGCTCGACATGGATGTCGGGCTCGATGCCGAGCGCCTGGATGGAGCGGCCCGACGGCGTGTAGTAGCGAGCGGTGGTCAGGCGCATGGCCCCGTGGCCGGGCAGCGGCACGATGGTCTGCACCGAGCCCTTGCCGAAGCTCTTGGTGCCGAGAACGATGGCGCGGCGGTGGTCCTGCAGGGCGCCGGCGACGATTTCCGACGCCGAGGCGGAGCCGTCGTTGATCAGCACCACGATGGGCTTGCCGTCGGCCAGGTCGCCCTTGCGGGCGTTGAAGCGCTGCGTCTCGTCGGCGCTGCGGGAGCGGGTGGAGACGATCTCGCCGGCATCCAGGAAGGCGTCGGACACGGCCACCGCCTGATCCAGCAGGCCGCCGGGGTTGTTGCGCAGATCGAGCACCCAGCCCTTGATCTTGTCGCCGCCCACCTGCTTCTTGATGTCGTTCATGGCCTTTTCAAGGCCCGCGTAGGTCTGTTCGCTGAACGAGGTGATGCGGACGTAGCCGATGTCGTCCTCGCTGCGCGAGCGCACCGACTGGATCTTGATGACGTCGCGGGTGAGGGTGACGTCGAACGGTTCCTGGCTCTTGCGGCGGATGGTCAGCTTGATGTCGCTGTTGACGGGGCCGCGCATCTTCTCGACCGCGTCCTGCAGCGTCATGCCGGTGACCTCTTCCTCGCCGATGTGGGTGATCAGGTCACCCGGCTGCAGGCCGGCGCGGAAGGCGGGCGTGTCGTCGATGGGCGAAACGACCTTGATGAGGCCGTTCTCCATGGTCACTTCGATGCCGAGCCCGCCGAACTCGCCGCGGGTCTGCACCTGCATGTCCTTGAAGCTGTCGGCGTTGAGGTAGCTGGAGTGGGGGTCGAGATCGGTGAGCATGCCGTTGATGGCCGCCTCGATCAGCGCCTTGTCGCCCACTTCCTCGACGTAGTCGCGGCGCACGCGCTCGAACACGTCGCCGAACAGGTCGAGCAGCCGATAGGTTTCCTCGGTATTGCGGACCTGCGGTGCTTCCGCCGCCTGCGCCGCCGGCAGGGCGCCGAACGACAGGAGGGCGAAGGCAGCCGTCGCAATCGCTAGTATACGCTTCATCCGCTGATTTTACCTTTGTTCGCCGCCAGCCACGGCAGCGGGTCGATGGGCTGCCCGTCGCGGCGCAATTCGACATAAAGGCTTGGGCCGTCCGACCGTTCCATGACGCCCACCGGCTCGCCCGCCAGAAGCCGCTGCCCCACTTGGGCATCGATGCGGCTCATCCCTGACAGCAATGTATGATATCCGCCGGCGTGTTCAAGGATCAAGAGATGCCCATAGCCGCGAAACGGACCGGAAAAGGCCACCACGCCGTCGGCCGGGGCGACCACCGCGGCGCCGCCGCGGGTTTCGATGACGATGCCCTTGGACGTGTTGCCGGGGCTGAGTTCGGAGCCGTAGCGGGTGGCGACGCGGCCACGGGCCGGCAGCGGCATGGCCCCGCGCACCTCGTCCAGCGGCCGCAGCGCCGCCTGGGTGGCGGCGGCCTTGGGGGGCGGCGGCATGGCGCCGCCGTTGGCGGAGACGCTGGCGGTCTGGGTGGTCGCCGGGGATGCCGGAGCGGTGGCAGGCGACGCCGGGCGGCTGCCGCCAGCCGGCGGTGAGACCGGCAGCAGCGCCGTGGTGCCGTCGGGCGCCATCAGCGGCCCGGCCGCCGGGGCGAGACCGCCCGGCCCCGTCGCTCCCGCCGGAGGCGGCGGGGCGGCAGGCGCCGGCGGGGCCGGCTTGGCGGCGACATGGGCGGCGATGCGGCGGGCCTCCGCCAGCTCGCGCTGACGCTTTTCCTCTTCCTCGCGCTTGCGGCGATCCTCGGCCAGCTTGTCGAGCAGGTCGCGCATGGTCTCGGCATCGGCGGCGAGTGTCTGCGCCCGCCTGGCAGCCTCCTGCGAGCGGCGGGAGGTCTGTTCCACCAGGGCGGCCTTGCGGGCGACCAGATCCTGCAGGCGGTTGTGCTCGCCTTCCAGATCCTTGCCGAGGGCGGCGATCTGGTCGTGCTGGCCGGCGATGGCGTCGCGCAGGTCGGTCAGGCGGTCGATGTCGGCACGCAGCGACTTGGCCTCCGCCCCGATGGCCGGCACCGCCGAGCGCATGAGCAGGGCCGAGCGCACCGTATCCTCCGGCGAGCCCGGCTGCATGAGCAGGGTTTCCTTCGGCCGCCACGACAGCCGCTGCAGGGCGGTCAGCACCTGCGCCATCTGGGCGTTGCGGGCCTCCAGGCCGTTGTGGAGCGCCTCTTCCTCCTCCCGCAGCTCGGCCATGCGGGTTTCCAGGTAGGACAGGCTTTCCTCGTAGTCCTGCACCTTGGCGGCGGCGGCCACCAGCCGGCTGCGCAGATCCTCGACCTCCTGGGTCAGGGCGTCGGCGGTCTTCGACAGGGTCTGCTGTTCCTGGCGGCTCTGTTCCAGCTGCTGGCGCACTTCCTCCAGCTTCTGCTGGGTCTGCGCCTCGGGGTCGGGCGCCGCGACGGCCGGCGCCGGGCCGATCCCCAGCCCGTGCCCGAGCGCACCGCCGCCGGCAAGGACGGCGGCGGCCAGCAGCGAACGGCGGAGGCGGCGCGGGCACAGGCGCACGATCAGGCGGCCCCTTCAGGCGGCGGCACAGGGCAACGGCAGGCGACGGACGGCGGCAGGCCGCCGGCGGCAGATCACTCCGCCGCGGCAGCCTGCTTGCGGGTCTGCAACAGCGAATGGCCGGTCATCTCGGCCGGCTGCGGCAGGCCCATGAGGGCGAGAACGGTGGGCGCCAGGTCGGCCAGGCGGCCGTCCTGCAACCCCACCACGTCGTCGGGGGCGCCGACCAGCAGGGCATCCACCTTGCCGACGGTGTGGGCGGTGTGCGGCTCGCCGGTCACCGGGTCGCGCATCATCTCGCAGTTGCCGTGGTCGGCGGTGACGATCATGGCGCCGCCGGCCTTCACCACCGCCTGCTCGACCCGGCCGAGGGCGATGTCGACGGCCTCGGCGGCCTTGATGGCGGCGGCCAGGATGCCGCTGTGGCCGACCATGTCGCCGTTGGCGAAATTGACGACAATGAGGTCGAAGCGGCCGGAGCCGATGGCGTCCACCAGCCGGTCGGTCACCTCCGGCGCGCTCATTTCCGGCTGCAGGTCGTAGGTGGCGACCTTGGGGCTCGGCACCAGGATGCGTTCCTCGCCGGGGTAGACCCGTTCCTCGCCGCCGTTCAGGAAGAAGGTGACGTGGGCGTACTTCTCGGTTTCGGCGATGCGCAGCTGGGTACGGCCGGCGGTGGCGACCACCTCGCCGAGGATGCCGGTCAGCGCCTCGGGCGGGAACAGGGTGTCGAGCCAGGCCGTGTGGGCGACCGAATACTGGCCCATGCCGGCGGCGGCGGCGAAGCGCACCACGCGGGGGCGGGCGAAGCCGTCGAAGGCGGGGTCGAGCAGCGCCTGGGTGATCTCGCGGGCGCGGTCGGCGCGGAAGTTGGCGAACAGCACGCCGTCGCCGTCGCGGGCGCCGGCATAGTCGCCGACGATGGCCGGCTGCACGAACTCGTCGGTCTTGCCGGCGGCGTAGGAGGCGTCGATCAGCTCCAGGGCATCGCCGTGGCGGGCGCCGGCGGCGTCGATCATGGCGTCATAGGCGGCCTGCACGCGGTCCCACCGCTTGTCGCGGTCCATGGCATAGAAGCGGCCGGCGACGGTGGCGATGCGGACGTCGCCCAGCCCCTCGATGTCGGCCAGGAAGCGGGCGGTGAACTCGCGGCCCGACTGCGGCGGGGTGTCGCGGCCGTCCAGGAAGGCATGCACCCGCACCGGCACGCCGGCCGCCGCCACCACCTTGGCCAGAGCCACCATGTGGTCCTGGTGGCTGTGGACGCCGCCGGGGCTGAGCAGGCCCATGAGGTGGCAGGCGCCGCCCGAGGCCTTCAGCTTGTCGATGAAGCGCAGCAGCGCCTCGTTGCGGGCGAGCGAGCCGTCGGCGATGGCGCGGTCGATGCGCGGCAGGTCCTGCATCACCACGCGGCCGGCGCCGATGTTCATGTGGCCGACTTCCGAGTTGCCCATCTGCCCCTCGGGCAGGCCGACGTCGTAGCCGGAGGTTTCCACCAGCGCCCGCGGGGCGGACGACATCAGGCGGTCCCAGTTCGGCGTGTCGGCCTGAGCGATGGCGTTGTCGGTGGGGTCCTCGCGATGGCCCCAGCCATCGAGGATGCAGAGGACAACCGGCTTCGGCGGGCGGTTCGGGGTGCTTGCGCTGGTCATCGGGGGCCTGGCTGCTTTCCTGAGCGGTGGGGGGAAATCAGGCCCTGAACATAAGGCGGCGGGCCTGAAAGTTCCACAGGGAAGGGCTCGATTCGCCGTCAGGCGAGCACCCGCGCCCGCCGGACCTCGCGGTTCACGGCGGCGGCGATCAGCGCCTTCAGGATGTCGCCGGGGATGAAGGCGGCCATCACCATGGCGGCCTTGGTCAGCGGCATGTCGGTCACCAGGGCGAGGCCGGGGATGCCGAAGGCGTAGAGGGTGAGGATGCCGCCCACCACCGAGGCGGTGACGCCGGCCAGCATCGGCCGCCCCTCCGGCATGGCGCGCCAGATCAGGCCGATGACGATGGCGGCGATGGGGAAGCCGACCAGGAAGCCGACGGTCGGGCCGACAAACACGCCCAGCCCGCCGCGGCCGCCGGCCAGCAGCGGGGCGCCCATGGCGACCACCGCCAGGAACACCAGCACGGCGGCGGCGCCACGCCACGGGCCGAGGATCAGGCCGGCCAGCATGATGCCGAGGGTCTGGGCGGTGATCGGCACGCCGCCGGCGAAGGGCAGGGTGATCTGCGGCACCAGCCCGAGGGCGGCGATGAGGGCGGCGAACAGGGCGATGCGGGCGACGGTGGACGGCATGGTCTTACTTCTCCAGGAAACCGCCGCGGGCGGCGAGCGCCTCTGCGGCGCGGTCGGCGTCATCCAGGGCGCCGATCACGAAGGGGATCAGCAGCCGCCAGTGCGGCCGGCGCGGGGAGCGGGTGCGCCAGGCCTCGCCCAGCGTCCGCCAGCGCTCGGCCAGCAGCGGCGCGAAACGGAGCGTCATGGCGAGCGCCACCGCCACGGCGCGGGTGGGCACGCCCAGGCGGCGCAGCGGCGCCAGCGCCCGCTCGAAGGCGGTCAGCATCTCCGACAGCGGCGTGACGGCGGAGACGATGCCGGCCAGAATCACCAGGGTGACGATGCGCAGGCATACCACCAGCCCGAGCAGCCAGTCGCCGAGCGCCGCGTGCATGGCGAAGGACAGCACGATCACCAGCGCCAGCGGCCGCAGCCCGGCCACTGCCGACCATGCCCCGGCCAGGGCGGCCAGCGCCAGCACCGCGGCGACCGCCGCCGCCAGGGCCAGCGGATCGCCCAGGCGGAACAGGCCGACGCTCGCCGCCGCCAGCAGCAGCAGCTTGACGCCGGCCGGCAGCCGGCGGGCAGGGGCGGCGAGCGGCGTCAGGCGACCCATGGCGTCGCCTCCGCCGTGCCGTCGGCGTCGCGCAGGTCGCCGAGGCCGGCCAGCCGGTGCATGGCGGCCAGGAAGGCGGGCAGCACCGTCTCGGGCGGGCCGTCGCGCTCCACCCGGCCGGCTTCCAGCCACAGGATGCGGTCGAAGCCGGCGAAGTCCTCGGCGGCGTGGCCGATCAGCATCACCTGCTGCGGCAGCCCGGCGATGAAGCGGGCGAGGCGCAGGCGGGTGGGGATGTCGAGGCCGGCATAGGGTTCGTCCAGCACCAGCAGGCGCGGCCCCATGACGAGCACCGCCAGCAGGCAGACCAGCCGCCGCTGCCCCTCCGACAGCGCCGCCACCGGGCGCGCCGCCCAGTCGGCGACGGCATGGTCGGCGAGCAGGGCGCGGGCGCGGTCCTCCGCCTCGCGGCGGGGGGTGCCGAACTCCACCAGCCCGAAGGCGATTTCCTCCACCACCGTCGGGCACAGGATCTGATGATCGGAATTCTGGAACAGGAAGCCGACGCAGGCCACCGCCTCGCGGCTGCGGGCGGCGGGGTCGAGTCCGTGGACGCGCACGCAGCCGGCATCGGGCTTCAGCAGCCCCTTCACCAGCCGCGCCAGGGTCGACTTGCCGGAGCCGTTGCGGCCGACCAGCCCGATGCGGCGCTCCCCGAGGGCGAGGCTGACCGCCGCCAGGGCGACCTGACCGCCGCGGCGGACGGTGACGTCCGTCAGTTCCACACCCTGCACCGCGCCGTTCACGCCGTTCTCGTCCCGCTCGTTCCGCTGCTGGAAGGATGCCCCCACCTTTGGCACGGCGGCGGCGACTCGGCAAGGCGCTTCGACAGCTGCTTGTCCGGGGAAAAAATGCGTCTTTCCGCCCGTCTACCGCGCAAGCCCCCTCGCAACCGCGCGCCGGGCATGGCAGGCTGTGCCGGTGGCGGCCGCGTGGCGGCGGATTTCGGGGGAGAAATCATGGAGCTGAAGGTTCTCGCACTGGTTCTTGCCGGCGGCAAGGGCACCCGCCTGGCACCGCTGACGGCGGAACGGGCCAAGCCGGCGGTGCCGTTCGGCGGCAAGTACCGCATCATCGATTTTGTCCTCAGCAACCTGATCAACTCCGGCATCTACTCGATCTATGTGCTGATCCAGTTCCGCAGCCAGTCGCTGCTGCAGCACCTGCGCGACGGCTGGCAGTTCGGCAGCATGCTGCAGAACCAGTTCATCATCCCGGTGCCGGCCCAGATGCGCACCCCCGGCGAGACCTGGTACAAGGGCACCGCCGACGCGGTGTTCCAGAACGCCAACCTGATCGAGCAGTCGCGCCCCGACGTGGTGGTGCTGTTCGGCGCCGACCACATCTACCGCATGGACGTGCGGCAGATGATCGCCTACCACCGCGACAAGGGGGCGGGCGTCACCATCTCCGCCCTGCCGGTGGCCAAGCGCTTCGCCAAGGATTTCGGGGTGATCGAGGTGGACGGCGACGGCCGCATCGTCGGCTTCCACGAAAAGAAGCCCGATGCGCCCACCATGCCCGGCCGGCCCGACATGGTGCTGGCCTCCATGGGCAACTACGTGTTCGACGCCGACCTGCTGCTGGACCTGGTGGGCAGCGATGCCGCCGACCCGCGCAGCGGCCACGACTTCGGCACCGACATCCTGCCGAACCTGATCGGCCGCGTGCCCATGTACGCCTACGACTACCAGACCAACCACATCGCCGGCGACCCGGTCGACAAGGTGCCCTACTGGCGCGACGTGGGGACGCTGGATGCCTATTACGAGGCCAACATGGACATGCGGGCCATCGACCCGCCGCTGAACCTCTACAACCGGCAATGGCCGCTGCGCACCGCCGGCTACAGCGATCCTCCGGCCAAGTTCGCCTTCGACGAGGAAAAGCGGCGCGGCCAGGCCATCGATTCCATCCTGTGCGGCGGCTGCATCATCTCCGGCAGCACCGTGAAGCGCAGCGTGCTCGGCCGCTACGTGCGGGTGCATTCCTACGCCCTGGTGGAGGACAGCATCCTGTTCGACGACGTGGAGGTCGGACGCGGCTGCCGCATCCGCCGCGCCATCATCGAGAAGAACGTCCACATCCCGCCCGGCACCGTCATCGGCTACGACGCCGAGGAAGACCGCCGCCGCTGGCAGGTGACGGAAAGCGGCCTGGTGGTCATCAAGGGCGAGCGGTCGCTGGTGCCGATCTCGTCGCTCACCCTGTAACCGGCGTCCCCCGCGGGGCGGAGGAGGCTTACGCCCCCGCCGCCAGCCGGTAGACCGCCGTTTCCGGCCGCGCCAGCACCCAGCCGCCGACCCGCGCCACCTGCCCGGCGCGGAAGGCGCGGCGGGTTTCATCGGCGATGGCGGCCAGCACCTCGGCATCGGACAGCTTTGCCACGGCCCCCAGGTCGAGCCCCGTCGCCTCGCGGCAGAGGGCTTCGGCCGAGGCCACCGGCCACGCCACCGCCGCGGCGGCGGAACGGCCGCCGGCCAGGGTGCGGCACAGGCGGCGCAGGCGATCCTCACTGCCTCCGGCGGGCAGTGCCGCGGCCGGTGCCGTCACCGTGGCGGCAACCGCGCCGGCCGCCCCGGCGGCGAGAACGGCCCGGCGCGACAGGGCAGCGCCGGCGGTGGCGGTGGCGGTGGGAGTCTTGTCACGAGTCATTGCTCATCCTCTCCCGCAGGTGGTCGGCCAGGCGCAGCGACAGCGCGGCGATGGGCCAGGTCGGGGTGGTGGCGCCGATGGTCGGGAACACCGAACTGCCGGTGACGTAAAGGTTGTCCATGCCGTGCATGCGCAGGTCGGCATCGACCACGCCATCCTCCGCCGCCGCGCTCATGCGGGTGGTGCCGCAGTGGTGGTAGCCCCACTCGACGCTGTCGCTCCACTGGCCATTGGGCTCGAAGTCGATCTTCACGCGGCCCAGCCCTGCCTCGCCCAGCGCCTGCGCCAGCGTCATCAGCGACACGTCGACGCTGTGCAGGTCGATGTCGTTGGCGCGGAAGTCGAGCCGCGCCCGCGGCATGCCGAAGCGGTCGGTGCCGGTATCCAGGCTCACCCGCGAGTCGGGGTTGGGCGTGCTTTCCGCGATGGCCCGGACGTAGAAGTGCATGGTGGCGTCGCTCATGCCCAGCTTCTCGCCGGCGTGGGACAGCACGTCGTCGAAGTTGGAGAACATGCCGACGATGTCGCGGTCCAGGGTCTGCGGCCACTTGAACCGCTCCAGGTCGCCGGCGATGCGGCGGAAGGCGCGGATGCCGTAGCTCTGGCCGGGGATGAGGGTGAAGTTGACGTTGGTCAGCTTGTGTTCGCGCTGGAAGTCGTCCGACGTCTCGATGGCCGGCACAACCACGGTATCGCCCAGCTGGCGGCCCTTCCACGGCAGGTAGATGGAGGCTTCCGCCGCCGCCATGGGCATGGCCAGCACGCCGACGTCGGCCCCCACATGGTCCATGAAGAAGCGGCCGACCAGATCGGGCGAGGCGCCGAGGGCGCGGTCCTTCACCGTCCGCACCGCCAGCAGCAGGCGGGCGTTTTCCACCCCGCCGAGGGCGAGCACGAAGAAGCGGGCGGCGACCGTGAAGGTCTCGTTGTCGTAGCGCTGGACGGTGACGCGGCCGATCCGGCGGTTGCCCTCGTCGGCCGGCTCCAGGTCGACCACGCTGGCGCGCAGCACGCAGGTGATGGCGCCGGTGGTTTCCAGGTCGTCGCGGTAGCGCTCGGCGAAGCGGGTGGGCGGGCTCAGCTGCGACACGCTCTGCACGAAGGTGTCGGGCAGCGGGAACAGCTCGCCGCCGACCGCCTCCACCCAGTCCTCGGCATGGAAGCCGCGGTCGGTGATTTCCACCAGCGGCCGCGCCTTGTCCAGGTAGCCGAACAGGGTGTCGTAGGTGATGGGCCAGCCGCTGCGCGGAATCCAGTCGCGCGCCTCGAAGTCGATGCGGTTGTAGGGGCGGCAGTAGCCGGACCAGTGGTTGGTGGTGCCGCCGAAATAGCGCAGGCGCGACGAATAGATCGGCGCATAGCCCTGGGATTCGCCGTCGTAGACGTCCTGCGACTCGTCGGTGAACTCCTCCTCGCCGGCTTCCAGCAGGATGACCTTGGCACCGCCTGCCGCCATCTCGCGCGCCAGCGTGATGCCGGCGGCGCCGGCGCCGACGATGCACACGTCCCCTGTCAGCTCCGACCCCGGGTCGATGCCTTCCGCGGTGATGATCATGGCGTCTCCGAAGGTTCCTGAGGTCCGGCGCGCTGCCGCGCCGTCGCCAGGAAACCGTACACGCCTGCCCGGTGCTGTCCATTCCACCGCAAGGGGAGCGGCGGCTCTTTCGCGCCCGCCGCTCATGCCAAGGGCGTAGGACGGGCGGCGTGGGAGCGCCGGGCGGCGGCGCCTATTCCGCCGCCGCGTCGTGGGGCGGGCGCCACCAGTCCAGATGGTCGCGGAAGCTGACGGTCTCGCCCACCACCACGATGGCCGGCGGCTCCAGCCCGTGTTCGGCCACCAGTCGCGGAAGGTCCGCCAGCACGCCGGTGACCACCCGCTGCGCCGGGGTCGCGGCCGAGGCGACGATGGCGGCGCTTTCCTGCGGATCGCGTCCGCCGGCCAGCAGGCGGTCGACGATGGTCTGCAGGTGCTTGAGCGCCATGTAGAAGACGATCACCGGGCTGCCCTTGGCCAGTTCCGCCCAGCGGATGCCGTCGGGCACCTCGCCGGTGGAGGCGTGGCCGGTCACGAAGGTGACGGCGGCGTTGGTGTCGCGGGTGGTGGCGGGAATGCCGGCATAGGCCAGGCCGCCGATGCCGGCGGTGATGCCGGGCACGACGCGGAACGGAATGCCGGCTTCGGCCAGCGCCCGCGCTTCCTCCGCCCCCCGCCCGAACACGAAGGGATCGCCGCCCTTCAGCCGCAGCACCCGGCGGCCGGCGCGGGCGAGGTCGATGAGCGAGGCGGTGATGGAGGGCTGGCTGGGGCTCGGCTTGCCGCCGCGCTTGCCGGCATAGACCAGTTCCGCCGCCGGATTGGCCAGGGCCAGAGCGCCCTGGTCGACCAGCGCGTCATAGACCACCACGTCGGCCGAGCGCAGGGCATGGGCGGCCAGCAGGGTCAGCAGGCCGGGATCGCCCGGACCCGCCCCCACCAGCCACACCCAGCCCGGCTCGAAGGCCGGCAGCGAGAAGGGAAGCGTCGTCTCCATGCCGCGCACGCTAGCGCAAGCCCGCGCGCGTTTCCAGCGGCGTCAGCCGCCGCCGCCGCGCAGCAGGCGGTCGAGCACCGAGGCAAGCATCTGCCGCCGCACCGGCTTGGGCAGGATGCTGGCCGGGTGGTCCTGGTTGATGCGGTCGACGGTCGCCTGATCGCCCGAGGCGGTGAGGTAGACGATGGGCACGTTGCGGCCGGCGTGGATTTCCTGCGCCGCGTCGACGCCATCGCCGGGGCCGCGCAGGCGCACGTCCATCAGCACCACGTCGGGTTCCAGCTGGCGGGCCATGGTCACCGCCCCGCTGGCGGAGGAGGCGACGCCGCAGACGTCGTATCCCATCTCTTCCACCATGTCCTGGATGTCCATGGCGATGAGGGCTTCGTCCTCGACGATCAGGATGCGGCAGGCGGGCATGGAGCCTCCTTCGGTTGTCCCATCAACGGAGGTGCCGCTGCCGCCGTTGCGGCGGCCCTCGGCGGCCTCAGGGATCGGCGGGCAGCCACAGGCGGCAGTGCAGCCCGGCGGGATCGAAGACCATGGTGCAGCGGCCGGACAGGTCATGGCCGATCATGCCGGTGATGAGCCGGGTGCCGAAGCCCTTGCGCAGCGGTTCCGCCACCGGCGGGCCATCGTGCTCGCGCCAGTGGAGGGCGAGGCCGGGGCGACCGTCGTCGTTGGGGGTCAGGCGCCAGTCCAGGTCGACGCGGCCGCCCGGCACCGACAGGGCGCCGTGCCTGGCGGCGTTGCAGGCCAGTTCATACAGCACCAGGGCCAGCGCCAGATGGACGGGCGGCGGCAGGGTCAGCGCCGCGTCGCCCCGCAGCCGGCACTGCGCCTGCCACGGCGCCAGCGCCTGGGCCGCGGCGGCATGGAGCGGCACCGGCTTCCAGTCGGCGGTCACCAGCAGCCCGTGCGCCTCCGCCATCGCCCCCAGGCGGCCGAGGAAGCGGTCGCCGAACTGCTCCAGGTCGGCGGCGCGGACCAGCGTCTGGCGGGCGATGGACTGCACCACCGCCAGGGTGTTCTTGACCCGGTGGCTGAGTTCCGCCACCAGCAGCCGCTGGTGACGCTCCGCCTCGCGCGCCTCGTGGTGGGCGCGGGCCAGCTCGACATTGGCAAGGGCGAGGGCGGCGGCATTGGACAGCGCCTGCAGCAGCTCCAGCTCCGCCGGCGTCGGCTGGTGGCGGCGCCCCCAATAGGCGCCCAGCACCGCCACCGGGTCATCCTCCCGCACCGGCGCCACCGCCAGACTGCGCACGAAGGTGGGGCGGTAGAGCCCGACCGGCAGGCGGGGATCGGCGGCGACATCGTCCACCACCACCAGCCGCCGTTCGCGCAGGGCGACGCCGGAGATACATTCCTCCTGCGGGAAGCGCCGGCCCTTCCACAGCGGTTCCAGCGC
Organism: Caenispirillum bisanense; assembly: GCF_039523075.1. Taxonomy (NCBI): domain Bacteria; kingdom Pseudomonadati; phylum Pseudomonadota; class Alphaproteobacteria; order Rhodospirillales; family Novispirillaceae; genus Caenispirillum; species Caenispirillum bisanense. Next base: position 3,386 of record NZ_BAAAEP010000073.1, on the reverse strand, counting down.
ATCCTCCTCGGCATAATGGCAGAGGCCGCCGTCGCGCAGCACGAAGGAGACGCCGTCGCAGCCGAGCAGGTCGCGGCCGGCGCGGGTGGTCAGGCGCATGACGGTGTCGAGGTCGCGGGCCGCCGACAGCGACGCCACGGTGGCGATCAGCTGGCGGGAGAGGCCGTCGGGGGCGGCGGGGGAGCGGGCGGCAGTCATCCAGACGGGTCTCCGGCGGCAGCGTCGCAGGCGCTGCACCTGGGGGCGTTGAATGCTGCTGTCAAGGGCCGGTCAGGGGTGGCCGTGCCCGTCGCCGCCGCCGGTTCCGCCGCCGTTTCCGCCATCGCCCGTCGCCGCCCGCGCCTGCCGTGCCAGCTCCACCAGCACGCGGCGGGCATCGCCGGGTTCGGTCAGCGGCTGGGGGAATGGCAGGCGGGCGGCTTCCTCGCCGCGCACCAGGTCGCAGCCGTCGGCATCCAGCGCCGCCAGCTGCCAGCCGTCGCCGTCGCGGCCGAGCAGGCGGGTGGCATAGAGCGCCACGGCCTCGGCGTGGTCGTCGTTCATGTGGCCGCAGATGCCCGCCTCGGCGGCGGCGAGCGCGGCGGCGACGTCGGGCGGCGTCAGGGCGTCGGCGGGGTCGTCCAGCCACACCGCGCGGGCGAAGCCGCCGACGAAGTGGACGCGGGTGATGGTCATGCGGAAGAAGCCGAAGTCGCCGAACCCGGCATAGAGCGCCGCCGCCGGATGGCGTGCGAGGAAGCGGCGGCGGCAGCGGTCGATGTCGGCCTCGGCGGTCAGGCGGTCGATGCGGCCCATGACGGTGGCGCGGGCGCCGGTCTGCGGGTTGGGCAGGCCGTCGGTGTCGTCCAGCAGCAGGGCGGCGCGGGGATCGGCCGCCAGGTTGCGGGTGTGGTCGGACAGGCCCGACAGCAGCAGGATCGGGCTGGCGTCGTGGTCGGTGGCGAAGGTCACCAGGCTGGCGTAGGGGGCGCCGGGGTCGCGCTCGCCGGCCGCCGTCATGGTGGTGGCGAGGGTGGCCTTGGTCCGCTCGCGCAGCAGGCGGCGGACCGCCTCGCGGTGGCTGCGGCCGGGCTTGATGACGGGGATTTCGGGCTTCATGGGGCGGTTCCGGATGATGGCGGGTAAACCCGAACTCTCCGCCGCCGATCGCCCCTTGGCAAGCGGTGGCGATTGCGGCCACACTGACGCCATGCACCGCAGCGTCTCCATACGCCCGCGGCCGGCCGACCAGCGGCCGCGCGCGGATCATCGTCCGGTCGGGTTCCCCGTCTGGCTGGCGATGGTGGCGTTGTGGCTGCAGGTGGTGGTCCCCCTCGGACAGGCCGTTCCCCTTCCGGCCGGGGCCGACGCACCGCTGCGCACCCTTGTCATCTGCACCGGGTTCGGCACCCGTGTGATCGACCAGGGGCAGGAGCCCCGCGGCGGGTCTTCCTCCGTCCCCGCCGCGTTTGCGTGCTCCGTCTGTACCGCCCTCGGCCTGACCGGCCTGCCGGTGCCCGATGTGGCCGCCCCCATGCCGGGCGCCGCGCCGTTCGCCGTGTTCGCCGAGGCGAGTGCAACCGCCCCGCTCGACCGCGCGCCGCTGTCGGTCCGGGCCCGCGGGCCGCCGCCTGCCGTCGTCTGAGCACACGCCGTTTCACCATTGCCTGACGACGACCCGACGGGCGCCTGCACGCGCCGCCCGTCCGCAGGAGTTTCATACCCATGTTCACCCGCATCCTCGGCGCCGCCACCGTCGCCGGCCTCATGCTTGCCGGCGCTGCCGGCGCCTTTGCCCATGGCGACAACAACGCCACCGCCGGCGCCATCGAAGTGGGCCACGCCTGGGCCCGCGCCTCGGCCGGCATGGCCCGCGCCGGCGGCACCTTCCTTGAACTGACCAACTCCGGCAGCGAGCCCGACGCGCTGCTGAAGGCCGCCGCCGACGTCTCCGACGTGGTGGAGCTGCACACCCACATCATGGAAGGCGACGTCATGAAGATGCGCCCGGTGGAGCGCATCGACATCGCCGCCGGCGAAAGCGTGCAGCTGAAGCCCGGCGGCCTGCACGTCATGCTCATCGGCCTCAAGGAGCCGCTGAAGGAAGGCACCAGCTTCCCGCTGACGCTGACCTTCGAGAAGGCCGGCGAGACCACGGTCACCGTGAAGGTCAACGGCCCCGGCGCCATGACCTACGACGGCACCCCGGCGCCGGCCGCCGACGCGGCCGCCGGCCATGGCGGCGCCCAGATGCAGCACGGCAAGGCGCACTGACGCCGAGCGCGGGACGGGCGGGCCGCGGCCGGCGTCCGTCCCGCATTTTTCATCGGACACGGCGCGCCCTCTTGCACTAGGATCGCGGCCCATCGCTGCAACCCGGTTCGAGATCAGGAGCCGCCCGCCCATGACCCCGCCCAAGAAGACCCCGCTGCCCCCCGAAGAGCGTGAAGTCTGGCTGCGCAAGGCCAAGACGCTGTCCGAGGCGCTGCCCTTCATGCGCGAGTTCGCCGGCAGCACCGTCGTCGTCAAGTACGGCGGCCACGCCATGGGCGACGCCGAACTGGCGGAACAGTTCGCCAGCGACATCGTGCTGCTGAAGCAGGTGGGCATCAACCCGGTGGTGGTCCACGGCGGCGGCCCGCAGATCGGCCGCATGCTCGACCGCCTGAAGATCGAGTCGGAATTCGTCGACGGCCTGCGCGTCACCGATCAGGCGACGGTGGACATCGTCGAGATGGTGCTGGCCGGCGCCATCAACAAGGAAATCGTCACCGCCATCAACAAGGCCGGCGGCTTCGCCATCGGCATGTCGGGCAAGGACGGCAACCTGATCAAGGCCCGCAAGCTGCGCCGCACCAAGAAGGACCCGGACAGCAACATCGAACGGGTGCTGGACCTGGGCTTCGTCGGCGAGCCGACCGAGATCACGCCGCACCTGCTGGACATGTTCGAGGAAAGCGACGTCATCCCGGTGATCGCCCCCATCGGCATCGGTCCGAACGGCGAGACGTTCAACATCAACGCCGACACGGCGGCGGGCGCCATCGCGGCGGCCACCGGCGCCTCGCGCCTGCTGATGCTGACGGACGTGGTGGGCGTGCTGGACAAGGAAGGCCAGCTGATCCCCGACATGACCATCGCCGAGGCGCGCGCCTGCATCGCCGACGGCACCATCAAGGGCGGCATGATCCCCAAGGTGGAAACCTGCATGCACGCGGTGGAGCAGGGCGTGGAGGGCGCGGTGATCCTGGACGGCCGGGTGCCGCACGCCATCCTGCTGGAAATCTTCACCCCCCACGGCGCCGGCACGGCGGTGTGGATGGACTGACCTCCGCGTTCCTCCAGGAACGCGGCGCCGCGCAAGCGGCGTGAGCCAAGGGGGGGCGGCAGGCTCCCCGCCCCGCGCC
>NZ_BAAAEP010000072.1:0-16428 GCF_039523075.1 Caenispirillum bisanense | reverse complement strand
ACACGGTATCTCAGGCGCCGGGCGGCCGCTCCTCGCGGCCTTGGCTCACGCCGCTTGCGCGGCGGCGCGCGGTCGCGCTTGCCACCCTGCGGGTGGAGGGGGATCGCCTCCGGTGGCGGGAGGGGCATGACGGCCGGTATCAGCGTTCCGCCGCCAGCCCCTTCAGCGACAGCAGGCCGCCGGCGGCTGCCTGCTTGATGGTGTCCAGCGCCCGGTCCAGTTCATCGGCGCGCTCGCGCAGGTCGCGCAGTTCGTCCAGTTCCTGGCGGCTGGGCGGGTTCTTGGCCTGGGCCATGGCCAGCGCAGTGCCGACATAGCGCGCCCGGTAGGTGCTCACCTGCCGCGCCAGGTCGATCAGTTCGCGCGGGTCGACCTCGCCGACGAAGCGACGGTAGAGGCTGCGCGCCTCCTCGTTCACCACCCCATCCATGTGCTGGATGAACTGCGGTGCCGTGACGTAGCCGCTGGCCAGCAGGGCCTCCAGCGCCGGGCTGGGCGTGCGCCGGCGGCTGTCGCGGATGTCGTCGTCGTCCATGCGGGCGAAATCCCTCTGTCGAAACTCGCCCCACTGTGGCGCAAGGCCGCCGGCTCTGCAACGTCCGGCGGCACCGGCACCCGCTGCCGTCAGGCGTCAGCCGCGCACGCGGTCGAGCGTCAGCCCGGCCTTGCGGCGGCGCACCTCGGCCGCCACCTCGCGGTCGACCACCATCTTGCCGATGGGGAACAGGCTGATGTGGGCCAGCTTCAGGTGCTGCCACGCGAAGGGGATGCCGATGATGGTCAGGCCAAGGGCGATGGCCGCCATCACATGGCCGATGGCCAGCCAGATGCCGGCCAGCACGAACCACACGATGTTGCCGACCGTGCCCAGCGTCCCGGTGCCGATGTCCTCCCGCCCCGTCACGTCGGCGCGGTCCATGGCTTCGCGGCCGAACGGCCAGAAGGTGAACAGGGCTATGGTGACGCAGGCCCGCGCCCACGGCAGCCCGACGATGGTGACGGCCATGATCAGCGCCGCCAGCAGCCACACCAGACCGGCGATGATGCCGGGGCCGAAGATCAACCACAGAATGTTGAGAATGAGGCTCATGGCTCCGTCCGCCTGCCGAGGATGTTGCCAGCATATGGGGCGGCCGGCGGGCGTCGTCACGATCCCCCGTGACCGCCGCCGCCGCCTGTGCTAGCGATCAGGCAGATCCTGCACGGAGTTGCCTGTCGTGTCGCGTATCCAGTTGATGAAAGTGGCCGCCGCCGTGGCGGCGGTGTTGGCGGTGGCGCTGCTCGCCCGCTTCCTGATGGTGGAACCGCGCGGCGCCTCGCTCATGTGCGCCAGCGAGCAGGCGGCCTGGTGGTGCCCGCTGCGCAGCGCCCTGGTGCCGGTCTTCCAGTGGTATGTGTTCGGCATCGTCAGCGTCGTCGCCGGGCTGGTCGGCCTGGTGTTCGGCGGCCGCGCCTGGGGCGTCGCCGCCCTGTGCGCCGGCGCCGCCGGGCTCGTGCTCTACAATGCCGAGCCGGCGGCGGTCGGGTTCGTGCTGGGCCTGATCGTCGTCACGCGGCAGCGGGAGCCGTCGCGCCGGCGCGGCCGAAAGCTCCGCTGAGCAGGGTCGGCGCCGCCAGCAGCAGCGCCGTCGCCGCCCACATCCAGGCGTGGGTGTTGAGCGGCCCTTCGTTGGCCAGCACGCCGAGGCCGGTCACCGCCAGCAGCAGCGCCACCGCCCGCCGCTCCGCCGGCTGCTTTTCCAGCGGCACCAGGGCGCACAGCACCGCCGGGATGAGGAACATGCTCACCGGCAGGTCGCGGTAGCGGCTGTTGAACACCAGGCCGAGGCTCGCCACCGCCATGGCGCAGGTGGACAGAAAGCCGAGGTCAGCCGCCCGCAGCCGGCACGGCAGCCCCGCCGCCAGCCGCAGGCCGGCGCCGGCGATGACCACGCTGGCCGCCAGCCACCCCAGGTTCACCGCCCATTCGGTCCAGCCGCGGCTGGCGTCGAGGGCGTGCCACACCTGCAGCACCAGCACGCAGCCGGCAAAGGCGCCACCCGCCGCCAGCACGCCGAGGCCCGCCGCGCCCGGCCGCTCGCGCCGCACCAGGGTGGCCAGCAGCGGCAGCAGGCCGAAGGCGATGCCGCCCGCCAGCCACAGCAGGGCATCGGGCCGTTCCACCACCGGGCCGGCGACGCTCGCCTTGACGCCGCGCTCGGCATCGAACATGCCCCAGGCGCCACCGACGGTGCCCTCCAGCGCCCGCTTCCACGGCTGGTCGAAGGCCTCGATCAGGTTGTAGGCGGCGCCGGTGTCGTGGGCGGCGGTGAGGATGCCGCGGATGAACAGCGCCTGATTGACCAGCGACGGCTCGGCATCCTCGCGGCGACGGCCTTCCGACGGCCAGCCGGTTTCACCGATCAGGATGGGCTTGGGGGCGAACTGCCGCGTCACGTCGGCCCACACCGCCATCACGTGCGCCACCGCCTCTTCCACCGTGGTGGGGTCGTCCTCCCAGTAGGGCAGGATGTGGACGGTGACGAAATCCACCGCCTCGGCCAGTTCCGGGTGTTCGGTCCAGAACTCCCACACGTCGGCATAGGTCACCGGCACCGGATGATGTAGCGCCGCCTTCACCTCGCCGACGTAGCGGGCCAGGGTGGCGGCCGTCTGCTCGCCGCGCAGCAGCACCTCGTTGCCGATGATGAGGCCCTTCAGCGCCTCCGGGTGGGCGTTGGCGACGGCGATGAGGCGGTCCAGTTCCTTGCGGTTGTCCTCCTCCTTGCGGCCGATCCAGGCGCCGGCATAGACGCCGAGGCCGTGGCGGTGGGCGATCTCCGCCACCTTGTCGAGCCCCTGGCCGGTGGCGTAGGTGCGCACGCAGCGGGTGAAGGTGGCCAGCACCGCCATGTCTTCCTCGATCTGCGCCGGCGGCACCACCAGCGTCTCGTCGAAGGGGGTCTGGTGCTTGTTGTAGGGGGCGTAGGAAACGCAGGCGACCTTCCCGTCCGGCCCGTCGGGAACCGGCACCGGGCGGGCCCGGCTGGCGATGAAGGCGACGGCGAGGACCGCACACACGGCGGTCACGAGCAGCGCAAGGCGGCGGCCCATGATGGATCTTCACCCGAAGAAATGGAGGACGACAGAGCGAAGCTCTACGCCCAAATCGTCGCCTTCGCCAGCGGATTTTGCACTGCGGCAACCGGGCAGCAACGGCTCGCGCGGATATGACGGAACCGTTATACTCCCGCGCGGGGGCGGCTGCCGGAGCATATACGTTGTTGCAGCCCCGCACCCGCTTGGACGCCTGTGTCGCCTCCGCCGATAGGGGTAGTCTGCGAGACCAAGGGAGCGCGCCGGCTGCGGCCGCCGACGGGATGGAGCGACAGCGCACAGATGGCCCACATGGACGGCAGCGGCCGGCCGCGGCTGAGCGACCGGCTGGACTGGTCCCCTGCCACGGACCCGGAAGCGGTGGTGACCCGGCCGATGACCCCGCCGGCCGCGCCGCCGCGCCGTGGCCTGTTCGGGCGGCTGCAGGCGCGCCTGCTGCTGGTGCTGCTGCTGGCGGCGCTGCCGGTGTTCGGGCTGGAGGTGTGGCGCGGCCTTGCCCTGCGCGAGGACGCCATCGCCCGCGCCGAACGGGATGCCCTGTCGCTCGCCCGTACCCTGGCCGCCCAGCACCGCCTGCTGGTGGAGGAAGGCCGCCGCGGCCTCGCCCTGCTGGCGGCGGCGCCGGCGGTGGTGGAAGGCGTGCCGTCGTGCGGTGACAGCCTGAGCGGCACCGCCGCCCGTCTGGGCGTCGTCACCGGCGTCTCGCTCATCCGCCCCGACCTCATGGCCCTGTGCAGCGCCGGCACCAGCGCGCCGAGTCCCGAACTGGCCAGCACCGTCGCCCACGAGGCACTGCAGAGCGGCCGCTTCGCCACCGGCGAGGTGATCCAGCCCGGCCTGCGGGCGCGGCCGGTGCTGCCGGTGGCGCAGCCGGTGCTCGACCCGCTGGGCGAGCCGCGCACGGTGCTTGCCGCCACCCTCGACCTGCTGTGGTACAGCCCGCGTCTGGCCGAACTGCTGCCCGACCGCACCGACGTGCTCATCCTGTCCGACCGCACCGGCCGCATCATCACCACCGTGCCGGAACAGCCGCAGCTGACCGGCCGCCCGCTGAGCGAAGGCACCGCCATCGCCGCCGCCGGCGAGGCCGGCGAGACGGTGCTGCGCGACGCCGACTTCGACGGCCGGCCGGTGATCCTGGCCTTCGCCGGGCACGAGGGCGGCCTGTCCATCGCCGTCGCCGTCGACCGCGAGCGGGCGCTCGGCAGCGCCAGCACCGCCCTGGCCCGCGGCCTCGGCCTGCTGACGCTGGTGTTCGCCCTCGGCGTCATCGGCGCCGGCTTTGCCGCCAAGGCCATGGTGGTGGTGCCGGTGCGGCGGCTGGAGAAGGCCACCCGCAACCTCATCCGCGGCGACTTCGCGCAGCGACTCGGCCCGCCCTACGGCGGCACCCAGGAACTGGCGGAACTGTCCCGCGCCTTCGACCAGCTGACGGAACGGCTGGCCAGCCGCGAGGCGGCGCTTATCACCAGCGAGACCCAGCTGTCGGTCAAGCGCCAGAGCGAGGAACGCTACCGCGCCCTGGTGGAACTGGCGCCGGAAGCCATCGTGGTGCAGGCGCGCGGCGCCATCCTCTACGCCAACTCCAAGGCGGTGAGCCTGTTCGGCGCCGGCCGGCTGGAAGACCTGCTGGCGCGGCCGCTGCTCGACATCGTCCATGCCGAGGACCGCGATGCCGCCCGCCAGGGCATCGTCGACGCCCGCACCGACGGCGCCGTCACCCTGTTCGAGCTGCGCCTGGCGCGCCTGGACGGGCGGCCGTTCTATGCCGAGGTGGTGGTCGGCCCCATGGGCTACGGCGGCCGCATCGCCACCCACCTGATGATCCGCGACGTCACCGACAGCCGCGACGCCCGCGAGCGCCTGCGCGAGAGCGAGGAACGCTACCGCGCCCTGGTGGAAACCTCGCCCGACATGGTGCTGGCCCACGACCACGGCCGCGTGGTGTTCGCCAACCGCCGCGCCGCCGAACTGTTCGGCGAGGCCGATCCGGCCGCCCTGGTGGGGCGTTCGCTGGTCGATGTGGTGGTGCCGGAACAGCAGTCGCTGGCCGAGTCGCGGGTGGCCTCGTTCTACGCCGACCCGCGCCCGCTGGAACGGGTGGAAATGCGCCTGCTGCGGCCCGACGGCCGCCAGATGGTGGTGGAAGTGGTGTCCGCCCCCATCACCTTCGGCGGCCGGCTGTGCATCCACACCGTTCTGCGCGACGTCACCCTGCGGCGGGCGGAACAGGCCAGCGTCGCCCAGTCGGCCAAGCTGGCGACGCTCGGCGAGCTGGCGGCGGGCATGGCGCACGAACTGGCCCAGCCCATGAACATCATCCGCATGGCGGCGGAAGCGGCGCTGCTGCGCCTCGGCCCCGATGCTCCCGCCGCCGCCGCGACGACGCCGGCAGCGCCGGCGGCCAAGGGCGCCGGCGGCACTGCCGAAACCGACGTGCGCAAGCGGTTCGAGCTGATCGCCGGCCAGGCCGGGCGCATGGGCGAGATCATCGACCACATGCGCATCTTCACCCGCCGCGACGACGGGCCGGAGGAACTGTTCGATGCCGCCGGGGCGGTGCGGGCGGCGCTCACCCTGGTCGACCATACCCTGGCCGGCGACGGCATCGCCGTGCATACCGACCTGCCGCCGGCCGGCCTTGCCTGCGTGCGCGGCCGCGCGGTGCAGCTGGAACAGGTGGTGCTCAACCTGCTCACCAACGCCCGCGACGCGGTGCTGGAGCGCCGCACCCGCGGCGCCCTGCCGCCCGGCTGGCGGCCGACCATCGCCCTCGGCTGCCGGGTGGACGGCGGCGAGGTGATCATCTCGGTCGAGGATACCGGCAGCGGCATCCCGCTCGACGTGCTGCCGCGGCTGTTCGAACCCTTCTACACCACCAAGCCGGCGGGCGTCGGCACCGGCCTCGGCCTGTCCATCAGCGACGGCCTGCTGCGCGCCATGGGCGGACGCATCACGGTGGAGCCGCGGCCGGCCGGGTCGGGCGCCCGCTTCGTGGTCACCCTGCCCCACGTCGGCAGCGAGTGCGCCATCTGCGCCGAGCCGCCCGCCGCCGTGGCCGCCGCCGGCCGCCCGCTGCCGCGCCCGGCGGTGCCGCTGCTGCCCGGCGACGACGAGGACGACGACGAGGAAGCCTCCGCCCTGGTGCCCCACGTGCTGGTGGCCGACGACGAGCGCGAGGCGGCGGTGCTGATGGCCGACTACCTGCGCGCCTGCGGCTATCGCGTCACCATCGCCCGCGACGGCGAGGAAGCGACGGACGCCTTCATGCGCGACCCCGCCGACGTGCTGGTGACCGACCTGCGCATGCCGCGCTGCGACGGCCGCAACCTTATCGTGCGGCTGCGCGCCCATGTGCCCGACCTGCCGGTGATCGTCGTCACCGGCCATGTGGGCGAGCAGGAGGCCCGCACCCTGCAGGCCGACGACGACGTGGCGGCGGTGCTGCGCAAGCCGGTCAGCCTGCGCCGCGTGGCCGACCTGGTGGAGGAGCTGTTCGCCACCGAGGCCTGACCCGGCACAGGCCAGGGCAGACCATTGCCGCCGATTCGCGCTCCTTGCGCCGGAGAGCCCCCAGACCCTATAGTGGCAGGCGTTACCCATTCGGGGGCGGTGCGGGGTTTACAATGAAAGTGTTGCTTGCCGACGACCATACCCTGGTGCGCCAGGGGCTGATGCCGTTCATCGGCATGCTGGCGCCCGATGTCGCCATTGTCGAAGCGGATACGCTGGACGAGGCGCTGGTCAAGGCGCAGGCAGAACAGCCGCTGGACCTCGTGCTGCTCGACCTCAACATGCCCGGCATGAACCGGCTGGAAGGCCTCGGCCGCCTGCGGCAGGCGCTGCCGTCGACGCCGGTGGTGATCCTGACCGGGTCGGTGGAAGCCGACGACGTGCACGAGGCCGCCGAGGCCGGTGCCGCCGGCTACATCCCGAAGACCCTGAATTCCACCGCCATGGTCAATGCCCTGCGGCTGGTGCTGTCGGGGGAACGCTATTTCCCGTCCTTCGCCTTCCAGCCCAAGCGGCCGGTCGAACCGGCACCGCCGCCGGCGACGACGGCAGCCAGCGACAACCCGCTGTGCCGCCTGGACGAGCGCGAGCGGCAGATCGTCGGCATGATGGTCGACGGCGCCACCAACAAGGTGATCGCGCGCGAAATGGGCCTGCAGGAAGTGACCATCAAGGTCCACACGCGGAAGATCTACCGCAAGCTGGGCGCCGCCAACCGCAGCCAGGCCATCCGCATCATCATGGAAAGCGGCTGGGCCGGGCAGTCCGCCGCCAGCTGAGGCGGCCTCCGCAGCCCATCATCGCCCATCGGCGACTATCGTCCCCGCCCCAAAAAGGGAGAGCGGGCTCCCGGAGGGGTCCAGGAGCCCGCTGTCAATCCATTCCCGTGTTCGGTCGGCCCTAGGGGGCGAGTGGGGGCGGCCCCCTATGTGCGGTGTGGGGTGCGGCGGGAGCGACCGGTCCGGGAAGGACCATGGGTGAACAATACCATCCGCCCCGGCGCCCGGCAGGTGGGGAAAGGTTGACCGTCGCGCCCGGAAGCATACGGCCGCATCAACCTAGGTATAAACTCGCCTCAGCCGCTTGAAAGCGCACTGCAAACACCCACAACCGCACGAGTGAACAGCCCCTCCAGCGGGTCCTGGGCGAGCCCCCAGTCCTGCTTCACCGCCACGAACCGTTGGGTATAGGCGCAGCGCGCCGCCCACAGCGGCGGCATCCAGGCCAGCGGGTCGCCGTCGCCCTTGCTGCGGTTGGCGGAGGCCGACACCGCCAGCAGGTTGCCGCCATCGTTGGCGAAGGCGGCGCGGCGGCCGGCATCCCAGGCGTCGGCGCCGCTGCGGTGAGCCTCCTTCAGCGGCACCAGATGATCGATGTCGAGGGTGGCCGGATCGGTGAACACCTCGCCGGTGTAGGGGTCGCGCCAGCGGCCGGCTACGACGCGGCAGCCGGCGTCGTCCCAGCGCACCGGCTGCAGGCTGTCGCGGGCGAGGATCTCGTGGCGGGTGTCGCGGCAGTTGCCGTCCAGGTCGAGCCAATGGGCATAGAGGTCGCGGCCATAGGGCTGCGCCAGCGGCCGCATCAGCTCCGTCTCGCGCCCTTCCAGGATGGCGGCGCCCAGGGCCAGCAGCAGCAGCAGCCAGCGCAGCGGGCGCGGCAGCCGCGACCACGGCAGGCGGGACCACGGCATGCGGCCGGCGGAACGGCGACCTCCGCGACGGCCGGGGCCGCGCGGGCGTCGGGACGGACGGGCAACGGCCATGACCCCCTCGCACCGGGCCGCCACGGCAGCGGCGACGGCCGGCGGCGGCGGGACTGACGGACCCGGCGCCCCCTCTCGGGCGGCGCCGGTGCCGCACTATCCCCGTCGCCTCCGGCGCGGTCAACACCCGCGGGGTGGTCAGAGAAGCTCCACCTGCTGCGCCATGGGGCCCTTCTTGCCCATGCGGGTCTGCAGCCGCACCCGCTGGCCGCTGTCGAGCAGAGCGACGCCGGAGCGCTGCAGGGCGCCGATGCCGACGAACACGTCCTTGCCGCCGGCATCCGGGGTGACGAAGCCGAACCCCTTGTCGGGGCTGAAGAACTTCACCACGCCTTCGACCGTGTCGGCAAAGCCGCCGCCACCGCCGCCGCCGGCCCGGTCACCGCCGAAGCCGCCGGCCGGGAAGGCCTCGGCGGAGGAAGCGTCGATGGAGTCGATGGCCGCCACCTGCGGCCCCTTCGGCCCCAGTTCGACATCGCACACCAGGGTGGTGCCGGGGGCGACATCGCGCAGGCCGGCGCGCTCGACCACCGAAATGTGGAGGAAAGCATCGGGGGTGCCATCGGTGAAGGCGACGAAGCCGAAGCCTTTGGTGGCATTGAACCACTTCACGGTGGCGGTGACCCCGGACTGAACAGGCCCCATGGGCCGCGACGTGCGAGACTGGATCACGGGCAAGATACCTTAGATGAAAGACCACAACAGGAAAGACCACACCCAGGATTGCCCGATTCGTATTCCCCCACAAGCAATTCAATACGGCAGCCCGGTTAAGACTTCGGTTGTACTGACCCGCCCTCTGATCTTCCTTCATCGGTAGGGAGAAATCAGTCCCGGTCCTTTTCCCTGCCCTTTCCCACTGCACTTGCGACGGAGGACGAACGGACATTCCGCCCCAGGCAACAACCGACTCGCGGCCTCCGTTCCACCGCTGCGTTCATCGCCACTCTCGGCTAGACTGTCGCCCCGACACGTGAACGCCAGGAGGTCTTGTCCATGGGGGTTCGTCGCCTGCTCGACGATTGCTGCGGTGCCGCCAAGCGGCTGATGCCGCTGGACGAAGCGCTGGCGGTCATCGACCGCGATCTGGTCGCCGTCACCGATGTGGAGGCCGCCCCCCTGTGGGCGGCGCTCGGCCGGGTGCTGGCGCGCGACGTGGTGTCGGCGGTCGACCTGCCGCCGGCCACCAACTCGGCCATGGACGGCTATGCCCTGGCCGCCGCCGACGTCGCCGGCCCCGACGGCGGCGAGACGGTGCTGCCGGTCACCGGCCGCCAGGCCGCCGGGCGGCCGCTGGAGGGCGAGGCGCGGCCGGGGGCGGCGGTGCGCATCTTCACCGGCGCCCCCATGCCGGCCGGCTGCGACGCCGTGGTGATGCAGGAAGAGGTGACGCTGCAGGCCGACGGCCGGGTGGTCATTCCGCCGGGGGTGAAGCCGGGCCGCAACGTGCGCCGCGCTGGCGAGGACGTCGCCGCCGGCGCCGTGGTGCTGCGCGCCGGCACCCGCCTGCGGCCGCAGGACATCGCCATGGCCGCCGCCGCCGGCTGCGCCGGCCGCCCCGTCAGCCGGCCGCTGCGGGTCGCGCTGTTCTCCACCGGCGACGAGCTGCACGAGCCGGGCACGCCGCTGCCCGCCGGCGGCATCTACGACAGCAACCGCCACGCCCTGCGGGCCATGCTCGCCGGCCTGCCGGTGACGGTGACCGACCTCGGCCGGCTGATGGACGATCCCGCCGCCGTGCGCCGCGCCCTGGAGGCGGCGGCGCTCGACCACGACGTGGTGATGACCACCGGCGGCGTCTCGGTCGGCGAGGAAGATCATGTGCGGCAGGCGGTGGAGGCCCAGGGCGCCATCACCTTCTGGCGCCTGAACATCAAGCCGGGCAAGCCGGTCGCCCTCGGCCGCGTCGGCGAGACGGTGTTCCTGGGCCTGCCGGGCAACCCGGTGGCGACGGCGGTGACCTTCCTGCTGGTGGCGCGGCCGATCCTGCTGCGGCTGGCCGGCGCCGCCGACATCCGCCTGCGCCGCTTCCAGGTGCCGGCCGGGTTCTCCTACGTGAAGAAGGAAGGCCGGCGGGAGTTCATCCGCGTGCGGCTGGAAACCCGGCCCGACGGCAGCACCCTCGCCCGCCTGGACCGCGGCCAGGGCTCGCACATGATCAGCTCGCTGGTGGACTCCCACGCCCTGGCCGAACTGGCGGAAGACAGCCCCGGCGTGACCGAAGGCGAATCGCTGACGATCATCCCCTTCCCCGACACCATGGCGGGCTGAGGCGGGGGCTCGCCGCACCGGCTTTTTGAACCACCAAGACTCCAAGACACCAAGAGGGCCGTCCCCTGCGGCGACGATGGCGCAGGGAACAGCCCTCTTGGTGTCTTTGTGACTTGGTGGTGAGACTCTTCCCGCCCTTAGTGGCGGGGCCGCATGGTGCGCTGGATGCTGTCGCCGACGAAGCGGGCGATGGCGAAGCAGGCGCCGAAGGTGACGATGAGGCCGAGCACCACTTCCCACAGGTTGCCCGACAGCCAGCGGCCGGCGTCACCCTTGATGACCATCATCTCGATCACCAGCCAGATCGCGATGGGGGCGATCATGAAGATCGGCAGCAGAATCGGCAGAAAACGCATGGCCCGAACCCTTTCGGCGGCTGTGGAACCTTCTGCCGTCGAGCCTAGGCGCGGATGCCGGGGCGCCCCATGACAATCCGCAATCGCCGCAAAATTATCCTGCCCCTCAGTCGCCCACCACCGCCGAGGCCAGCTTGTCGGGCGACTGCTTGGCGTCCTTCTTCAGCCGGGCGATGAGGGCGCTGAGATCGTCGATGGAGCCCGCCCCATGCCCCGCCGGCAGCACCACCAGCGCGGCGGAGGCGGTGAGCAGCGGCATGTGGCGCACCTCGCCCTCGCGGTTGCGGGCGACGATGTAACCCAGGCGCCGCGCCTCCTCGTCATAGAAACTTTCGACATCGCGGCGGAAGCGCTCCACCGCCGCCCGCACCAGCCGCTCCGCCTCGGCGGGGGCGAAGTTGCGGAAGGCGGCAAAGAAGTCGTCGCCGCCCACGTGGCCGATGAACACGTCCTGGTTCGGCAGGTCGCTGCGCAGGATGTCGGCGAACAGGGTGATGGCGCGGTCGCCCTGGCGGAAGCCGTACTTGTCGTTGAACGGCTTGAAGTTGTCGAAGTCGATGTAGGCGACGACGAACGACGCCTCGGTCTCGGCCAGGGCGTCGCCCAGGTATTCGTTGATCAGGTTGTTGCCGGCCAGCTTGGTCAGCGGGTTCTGGTCGCGCGCCAGGGCCAGGTTCTTGTCGGAGATCACCCGCAGCAGCGACCGCGCCGACAGGAAGCCGACGTAGCGGTTGTCCTCGACGATGATGATGCCCTCGCTCTCCTCCTTGGCGGCGGAGAACACCTCCAGGATCGTCTCGGCGCGGGTGTTGATGTCCGCCACCGGGCACTTCCACACGAAGTCCTTCAGCTTGCGGCCGAGGGCCTTGTTGCTCATCAGCTCCTTGCCGTAGAGCGAGTAGGTATAGTCCTTGAGGTCCAGCTCGCGGATGATGCCGAGCGGCTCGCCATGCTCGTCCACCACCGGGAAGAAGGTGGAGGTCTTGGCCTGGCGGAAGCGTTCGAACACCGCCGTCATGTCGACGCCGTAGACGATGGGCGCGATGGGCTCGATCCACTGGGCGATCAGCTTCTGGTCGCCGCCGCCGTGACGGCGGTCGGCCGCCGCCAGTTCGGCAACGTGGCCGTAGACCGGCACCAGGCGGGTGGCCTCCAGCGTCGGCTTCTGCACCAGCCAGCCCTGCACCAGATCGATGCCGATGTCGCGGCAGATGAGGAATTCCTTCTCCGTCTCCACCCCCTCGGCCACCACCAGGATGCCGAGCAGATGGGCGACGTTGACCATGTGGTTGAGGAACAGCTTCTTGCGGCTGTCGGCGGCGATGTCGTCGATGAAGAAGCGGTCGATCTTGATGAATTCCGGCTGCGCGTAGTGCAGCAGCGGCAGGCCGGAGTACCCGTCGCCGAAATCGTCGACGGCGATCTTGCCGCACAGCCGGCGCAGGCTGGCGATGGCGTCGCGCCCGCGCTGCGTGGCATAGACGCGGTCGCGCTCGCTGATCTCGATGATCAGGCTGCTGTCGTTCAGCCCGTGGGCCTGCATGATGGCGTGCAGCAGGCGGTCGAAATGCTCCAGGTGGGCCAGCGTGCGGCCGTCGATGTTGAGGAACAGCTTGATGTCGCGGTGGTGCGGCAGCGCCACCAGCTTGCGCATGGCCTTGTCGGCCAGCAGCGCCTCCATGTCCGCCAGCACGCCGTCGCCGGCGCAGGCATCGAGGAAGGCGGCGATGGAGTCGAAGCCGGCGACGTCGGTGCCGCGCACCAGCGCCTCGTACCCCAGGCAGCGGCCGGTGTGGATGTTGACGATGGGCTGCAGCGCCATGTCCAGCACCAGGGCCGCCGCCAGCCATCGCGGCGGCAGCACCACCGGCGAATCCTTGGCGAACGACGCCTGGTAATGGCTGTCGCGGGTCGGCTGGATCAGCTCGCGCATGGCGCTCTCGGCGTTCAACACCTGCCTCCGGTTCCCGTGGTCGGTGCCTGCGGTCGACGTGTAACGGTCGACACGGACGCGGCCACGGTCTACATCCATCACCGGCGGGCGCAGCGTCAACGCCAGTGCGGCGCGGACATAAAAATTTCATCCGCCGTAGAAATGTCGCCGCTCTCCTGTCGGGCGGCTTTCCCTAGCAATATCAGGATGTTGTACCATGAGCACGCGCACCCGAGGCCGCTCCGCCGCCAGCCGGCGCCCCGCCGCGCCGCGCCCCGCCGTCGAGGTGACGGTGGCCGAGGTGGGTGCGCGCGGCGACGGCCTCGCCACGCTGGAGGGCCGGCCGCTCTACGTGCCGCTGGCCCTGGCCGGGGAACGGGTGCGGGTGCGTCCGGGCGAGGCGCGCGGCGACGGCCGCTCGGCGGTGCTGGAAGCGGTGCTGGAGCCCTCCCCCGCCCGAGTCGCGCCGCCCTGCCCCCACTTCGGCACCTGCGGCGGCTGCCAATTGCAGCACATGGCGCCGGACGCCCTCGCCGCCTGGAAGCGGGATCTGGTGGTGCAGGCGCTCGGCCGCCGTGGCCTGGATGCGGTGCCGGTGTCGGAAACCATCGCCGCGCCACCTTCGCCATGGCCGGGCGCGGCAAGGGGCTGACGCTTGGCTTCAACGCCCGCGCCAGCCACACGGTGGTGGCCATCGACACCTGCCTGCTGCCGGAGCCGGCCCTGTGGGCGCTGGTGGCGCCGCTGCGGCGGCTGCTGGCCGGGCTGCCGACCCCGCCGCGCGGCGGCGACGTGACGGTGACCCTGACCGACAGCGGCGCCGACGTGGTCATCGACCTGACCGACCACCCCGACCTCGCCGGCTGGGAGGCGCTGGCCGCCTTCGCCGCCGAGCACGACCTCGCCCGCCTGTCGCTGCGCGTCGCCGGGGCCTCGCCGGAGGTGGCGGCGGAACGGCGGCCGCCGCTGGTGCGGCTGGGCGACGCCTCGGTGGCGCTGCCGGCCGGCGGCTTCCTGCAGCCCGGCAAGGCCGGCGAGCGGGCCCTGGTCGACCAGGTGCTGGCGGCGGTGGCGACGGCGCCGGCCGGGCCGGTGGCCGACCTGTTCGGCGGCATCGGCACTTTCGCCCTGCCGCTGCTGGCCGCCGGCCGCAGCGTCCATCTGGCGGAAGGGGCGAAGCCGGCAGTGGCAGCAGTGGCGGCGCTCGGCCTGCCCGGCCTCACCGCCGAATGCCGCGACCTGTTCGACCGCCCGCTGGCCGGCAAGGAACTGAAGCGCTTCGCCGCCGTGGTGTTCGATCCGCCGCGGGCCGGCGCCGCCGCCCAGGCCGAGGCCCTGGCCGCCGACGGCCCGCCGCTGGTGGTCGCCGTCTCCTGCGCCCCCGCCACCTTCGCCCGCGACGCCCGCCTGCTGGTGGACGGCGGCTACCGCCTGGACGCGGTGACGCCGGTGGACCAGTTCCCGTGGTCGGCGCATGTGGAGGTGGTGGCCGTCTTCCGCCGCTAATCGCCCCGCCGCCCGAAGCGTTGCTGCACCAGATGCGGCAACCGGAGGGCGGCGCGGCCATGACCTTGCAGGAGTTCCTGACCGACCTGCAGCGCTACATCGGCGATGATGCCGACACCATCACCTGGTGGCAGATGAGCCTGCGGGCCATGCTGCTGTTCCTGTGGGGGCTGGTGCTGGTGCGCATCGGCGGGCGCCGCGCCTTCGGCCGCAACAGCGCCTTCGACATCGTGCTGGCGGTGGTCATCGGCTCCAGCATCAGCCGCGCCATCACCGCCGGGGCGCCCTTCTTCCCCACCATCGTCGCCATGACCGTGCTGGTCGGCCTGCATGCGGTGCTCACCCACCTCAGCTTCCGCTGGCGGCTGGTGGGGGCGCTGGTGAAGGGCCGCGACACGCGGCTGGTGCGCGACGGCGCGCTCGACTGGGAGGCCATGCGCCGCACCGGCATCACCGAGCGCGACCTGCGCGAAGCTGCCCACCGCCGCGGCCTCGCCGGCGTCGACGACATCCGCGATGCCTACATCGAGCGCAGCGGCGACGTCACCGTCATTCCCAAGGACCGGGACGACGCCTGATCCCGCCGACAAAAAAAAGCGCCCCGCAGGCACCGGACCTGCGGGGCGGAGAGGCGGGATCGGGCAGGGAGACCGATCCGGGGCCGTCCTCAGAGCGACCGGCTGATGACCAGTCGCTGGATCTCGCTGGTGCCTTCGTAGATCTGGCAGACGCGGACGTCGCGGTAGATGCGCTCCACCGGGAAGTCGGCCAGGTAGCCATAGCCGCCGTGGATCTGGATGGCGTCTGAACACACCCGCTCCGCCATTTCCGAGGCGAACAGCTTGGCCATGCTGGCTTCCTTCAGGCACGGCAGGCCGGCATCGCGCAGGGACGCGGCGTGCAGCACCATCTGGCGCGCCGCCTCGATCTGCGTCGCCATGTCGGCCAGCTTGAAGGCCACCGCCTGGTGCTCGATGATCGGCTTGCCGAAGGTCTGGCGCTCTCGGGCATAGGCGAGCGCCGCCTCATACGCCGCCCGCGCCATGCCCACCGACTGCGCGGCGATGCCGACGCGGCCGCCTTCCAGGTTGGCGAGGGCGATCTTGTAGCCCTGGCCTTCCTCGCCCAGCATCAGGTCCGCCGGCAGGCGCATGTCCTCGAAGGCGATCTGGCAGGTGTCGGAGGCGTGCTGGCCGAGCTTTTCCTCCACCCGCACCACCTGATAGCCCGGCGTGTTCGTCGGCACGATGAAGGCGCTGATGCCCTTCTTGCCGGCCTCCGGGTCGGTGACGGCGAAGGCGATGACCACGTCGCCCGACTTGCCCGAGGTGATGAACTGCTTGGCGCCGTTCAGCACCCAATGGTCGCCGTCGCGGCGGGCGCGGGTCTTGAGGCCGGAGGCGTCGGAGCCGACGTGCGGCTCGGTCAGGGCGAAGGCGCCCAGCATCTCGCCGCGCGCCAGCGGCTTCAGGAAGCGTTCCTTCTGCGCCTCGGTGCCGTACTTCAGGATGGGGGCGCAGCCGACCGAGTTGTGGACGCTCATGATGGTGGAGACGGCGCCGTCACCGGCGGCAATCTCCTCCAGCGCCAGGACGTAGGAGATGTAGTCCGTGGCGGCGCCGCCCCATTCCTCCGGCACCGTCATGCCCATGAAGCCCAGTTCGCCCATCTCGGCGATGGCTTCCTTGGGGAAGCGGTGCTCCCGGCTCCACTGCTCGGCGAAGGGCTTGAGACGGTCGCGGGCGAAGCTGGCCGCCGTCTCCTGGATCATCTTCTGGTCTTCGGTCAGGATCATGATTGTTGCGCTCCCTTTTTATTTTGCCCTCAGGCGCCGGGCGGGCGCTGACCGCGCCCTTGGCTCCCGCCGCTCGCGCGGCACCGGCGCGGTCGCGCCGGCCGTCCCTGCGGGACGGGGCGTGTCCCTGTTCTACGCTGCCCCTCAGGCGCCGGGCGGGCGCTGACCGCGCCCTTGGCTCCCGCCGCTCGCGCGG
>NZ_BAAAEP010000071.1:0-17068 GCF_039523075.1 Caenispirillum bisanense | reverse complement strand
GTTGCTGCCCGGCGCCGCCGCACCGCCGCCGCCGCCCTGCCCGCCGGCCGGAGCCGCCGGAGCCGGAACCGCCGCCGCCGCCGCCGGGGCCTGACCGGCGCCCTTCTCCAGTTCCTTCAGGCGGAAGTCGACGTCATCGACGAAGCGGTCCACCTTCGACGACAGCTGCTGCGCCTGATACTGGTTCTCCTCCACCCGGCCGGTGAGCTTGGTCACCAGGTCTTCCAGCTGGATGAGGCGCTGCTGCAGGCGTGCCGCCACGTCGCCCGACATGTCGGCGCCCATGCCGGCCGACGGCGCCTGGGCGGCGCCGGAGGGCACCTCGCCGCGGTAGATCTGGCGCTGCAGAACCTGCAGGTCGCGCTCCAGGCGGTCGAGCCGCTGCGCCATCTCGCGCGCATCCTGCGCGGCGGCGGGCGCCGTCTGCAGGGCGATCACGCTGGCGGAAACCAGCAGCGCCCCGGCCAGCCGACGTCCGAAACTGATCCAGCCCTTGCTGCGCACGATCGGAACCTCCCTGGTATCCACACACTCGCTCGCCGGCATCATGCACCGGCATTCGGACAGAAATGGGGCGCCCTGCCCCGCCGTTCCGCGATCACGGAACGACGGCACGGGGCGCCCGCTTTCAAGCTGGCCTGCCGGCGCCGGATCAGCGCAGGACGGTCACGCCACGGCGGTTCTGCGCCCAGCAGCCGTCGAAGCTTTCGGCGCACACCGGACGCTCCTTGCCGTAGGAGACGACGGTGACGCGGTTCGGCGCGATGCCTTGGGCGATGAGGTAGTCGCGCACGGAAACGGCGCGGCGCTCACCGAGGGCCAGGTTGTACTCGCGGGTGCCGCGCTCGTCGGCGTGGCCTTCGATCATGACGGTGTACTGCGGGTACTGCTGCAGCCACTGGGCCTGCGCCCGCAGGGTCTGCTGCGATTCACCGTTGATCGAGAACTCGTCGGTGCCGAAGAACACGCGGTCGCCCACCACCTGGCGGAATTCCTCGACCGAGCCCGGCGCGGCGGTGCCGTGCATGCCCGCACCACCCATGCCGGAGCCGGCACCGGCGCCGCCGGCGCCCATGCCCGCACCACCCATGCCGGCGCCGCCCATGCCGGCACCGTCGTCCGGCTGCGACGAACAGGCCGCGAGCAGCGCGGCGAACGCGATCACACTCAGCGAACGGAACTTCATCTTTACACCACTCCCAACGAAAATTGGATGCCGCCCCCACGGTGCAGGAGCCCGATGCTGTCGGCTGGCGCCTGTGTAGCGGAAAACGGCGCCGCCCGCCAGCCCCTAGGAAAGCTGGCGAGTCGGTGCCATCAAACGGTCACTGCAGCAGGGGCGACCAGGCGGGGTCGGAGCCGTCGCCGGGGGTGACCACCAGCCGTTCGTTGTGGCCCGTCAGGTCGATGGAGTAGAGCTTGGGCGAGGCATTGGCGCCGCCGTGGCTCTGGCGGAAGAACTGCAGCACGCGGCCGTTGGGCGCCCAGGTCGGGCCTTCCACCAGATAGTCGGTGGCCAGCTGGCGCTCGCCCTGGCCGTCCGGGCGCATGACGCCGATGTAGAAGCGGCCGCCCTTCATCTTGGTGAAGGCGATCAGGTCACCGCGCGGCGACCACACCGGGGTGGCATAGCGGCCATCGCCGAAGCTGATGCGGCGCACGTTGCCGCCGTCGGCGTCCATCACGTAGATCTGCTGGGCGCCGCCACGGTCGGAGTTGAAGGTGATCTGCTTGCCGTCCGGGCTGTAGCTCGGGCTGGTGTCGATGGCCGGATGGTTGGTCAGACGGGTGATGCGACGGGTGCGCAGGTCCATCTCGAAGATGTCGGTGTTGCCGTCCTTGGCCATGGACAGGATCACCTTGTTGCCGTCCGGCGAGAAGCGCGGCGCGAAGGTCATGCCCGGGAATTCACCCAGCAGTTCCTGGCGGCGCGTGTCGATGTTGTACAGGAACACCCGCGGCACGCCGTTGGAGTACGACATGAAGGTGATTTCCTGGCTGGTCGGCGAGAACCGCGGCGTCAGCACCAGGGTGGAGCCGTCGGTCAGGTAGCGGTGGTTGGCGCCGTCCTGATCCATGATGGCCAGCCGCTTCTTGCGGTTGGTGGCCGGGCCGCTTTCCGCCACATAGACGATGCGGCTGTCGAAGTAGCCGGTTTCGCCGGTGATGCGCTCGTAGATGTCGTCGGCGATGATGTGGGCGATGCGGCGCCAGTTGTCGACCTGGGTGGTGTAGACCTGCCCGGTCATCTGGTTTTCGGCGAACACGTCCCACAGGCGGTAGCTGACGCGCACGCGGCCGTCCGGCTGCGGCTCGACGGCGCCGTGGACCAGCGCCTGGGCGGCGATGGACCGCCAGTCCATGAAGCGCGGCGGGGTGTTCATCTGCAGGTCGCGCTGGATGAACGCGGCCTGGTCGAGCGGGCGGAACAGACCGGAGCGTTCCAGGTCGGCCGCCACCACGCCGGCCACGTCGCGGCCCAGCTGCGCCGCCTGCGGATCGGCGGCGGCAAAGGGCACCACGGCGATGGGCATCGGCTCCACGCTGCCGCGGGTGATGTCGATGCGAACTTCCGCCCGCGCCGGCGCCACCGCCAGCACGGCGGCCGTCACGGCGACGGCCACGGCGGCCACAATGCCGCGCAGGAAGGTCTTGGTCGGGCTGATCATGCGCATGTCTTCGTCGTCCTCCAGGCTGGACGGCAGAAAGGGGTATCAGGATTCGCGGCGGCGGGCACGGAGAACATTACCATCACAGCGCGTCCTCCGGCCGGAACACCAGGACCATGTCCTTGAACGTGTCGTACTTGCCCCCGGGGATGGGGATCGGGCTGGACTTGAGCACGGCGCGCCGCGCGCTTTCCGCGAACGCCTGGAACTGGCGTTCGGTGCCCGGCGGCGCCGAAGAGATCACCTGCGCCGACTGCACGGTGCCGTCCGGCCCGAGCTTGACGCGGATCTCCACGAACAGTTGTGCGATGCCCTTCATGCCGGGGTCCAGGAACCAGTGCGGCTGCACATGCGCCCGAATGGCCTCGCGCTCGCTGGCGGTGGCGATGTCGGAGATGCGCGGGGCGTTCTGCACCTGGTTGCTGGCGTGCTCGGTCGAAGTGGTGGAGCCGCGGGCCGGGCCGGGATCGGTCTTCGGCGGCGCCGACTGCTGCGTCTTCGGCGGCGCGATGTCCTTCAGGGCCGAGTTCATGAGCGAGTCGAAGTCATCCTTCTTCGGCTCCTCCTTCTTGGCGGGCTCGGGCTTCTTCGGCTCTTCCTTTTTCGGCTCCGGCTTCTTCGGCTCTTCCTTCTTGGGCTCGGGCTTCGGTTCTTCCTTCTTCGGCTCCGGCTTCGGTTCTTCCTTCTTCGGCTCGGGCTTCGGTTCCGGCTTGGCCTCGGGCTTGGGCTCAGGCTTCGGCTCCTCCTTCTTCGGAGGTTCCGGCGGCTTGGGCTTGGGCTCTTCCTTCTTCGGCTCGGGCGGCTTCGGCGGCGGCTCGGGCTGCGGCTTGGGCGGCTCCGGCTTCTTCGGCTCGGGCGGCTTGGGCGTCGGCTCGGGCTTGGGCGGCTCGGGCGTCGGTTCGGGCTTGGGGATGGGGGAGTCGACCTTGGCCGGCGGCGGCGTCGGCACGTCCGCCTTTTTCGGCGCCGGCGGCGGGGCGGCGGTGATCTCCGCGATCTGCGGGTTCACCACCATCACGAACTCCTCCACCTCCGGCAGGTCGCGCTTGAGGAACGGCAGCCCGACGACGCCGACGACCACCACCGCCACGTGGAGCACCACGGACAGCACCATGCCCGTGCGCAGGCCGTCGTTCTCGGGGTCGTCACCACCGAACAGCATGATGGAAAAGCCGCCTCAGTTGGTCTTGGTGGGCGCGGAGGCCTTGGCCGCCGCCTTCGGATCGGTGAGCAGCGCCACCTGCTTGTAGCCGGCGGAGAACAGCGCCCCCATGACTTCCATCACCCGTCCGTAGTTGATGGACTGGTCGCCGCGGACGTAGATCTGCCCTTCCGGGTTGGCCTGACGGATGGCGGCCATCTGCGCCACCAGGCCGCCCAGGTCGGTGGCCCGTTCGCTCTGGTCCATGGCGTTGTTGAGCACGATGGAGCCGTCGGCCATCACGTTGATGGTGATGGTGGTGTTGTCCGCCTGCGGCAGCGAGGGCGCCGCCGCGTTGGGCAGTTCCACGTCCACCCCGGTGGCGAGCAGCGGGGCCGTCACCATGAAGATGATCAGCAGCACCAGCATCACGTCGACCATGGGGGTGACGTTGATGTCGCTCATGGTCCGCCGGCCGCGACGCCCGCCGCCGCCCCGGTTGAGGGACATGCCCATGGATCAGTGCTCCTCCAGCTGGCGCGACAGGATGGCGCTGAAC
Organism: Caenispirillum bisanense; assembly: GCF_039523075.1. NCBI lineage: Bacteria > Pseudomonadati > Pseudomonadota > Alphaproteobacteria > Rhodospirillales > Novispirillaceae > Caenispirillum > Caenispirillum bisanense. The sequence continues at coordinate 12,699 of NZ_BAAAEP010000071.1, read as the reverse complement.
TCGCCGGCGAAGTTCTCCAGGCGCTTGGCGTAGGCGTCGATGTCCGACGAGATCTTGTTGTAGGCAATCACCGCCGGAATGGCCGCCACCAGGCCAAGGGCGGTGGCGAACAGCGCCTCGGCGATGCCGGGGGCCACGGTGGCAAGGCTGGTGTCCTTGCTCATGCCGATGGAGTGGAAGCTGTTCATGATGCCCCACACGGTGCCGAACAGGCCGATGAACGGCGCCGTCGAACCGGTGGAGGCCAGGAAGCCGAGGCGCTTCTCCAGGCTTTCCAGCTCGCGCGCCAGGGTGATGTGCATCACCCGCTCGATGCGCTGGGCGAGCGAGGCGCGGGCCCCGCCCTCCGCCCCCACCTTGCCGGCGGAGCGGCGCCATTCGCGCATGGCGGCGACGAACACCGCGCTCATGGGGTCCTTCGGGCGGTTGCCCATGCGGTCGTACAGGTCTTCCAGCGACCCGCCGGACCAGAACTTTTCCTCGAAATTCTCGGCCATGGCGCCCAGCTTGCGCAGGCGGATCACCTTGTCGAAGATGATCGCCCAGCACCAGATCGACGCCAGCACCATGCCGATCATCACCGCCTTGACCACGATGTCCGCCTGCAGGAACAGGCCCCACATGGACAGGTCGGCGGCATGCCCTGCCGCGGCTACGGCTTGCGCTTCCATGGTACGTCTACTCTCCGCTCATCAGCCCGGCCAGCCGGTCCTTGACCGCATCCGGCAGGCGCGCCACGCCCCCGGCCAGCGCCATGCTGGCCAGCTTGATGTCGATGCGCACGAGGACGTCCCCGTCGCGCCGTATCTCCTGCACCGCCTCGAACGAGGCGCCGCCGATCTTCCCCAGGGTGGTGTGGACCTCCAGCAGGTCGTCCAGCACCGCGGGCTTGCGGAAGTCCAGGCTCGCCCGCCGGACGGCGAAGGCAATGCCGGGGTCCGCCATCAGGTCCCGGTTGTCGAACCCGGCCAGCCGCAGCAGTTCCGACCGCGCCCGCTCTGCGAAATGCAGGTAGCGGGCGTGATAGACGATGCGGCCGGCATCGGTGTCCTCGTAGTACACCCGCACCGGGAACACATGCACGCCGGCGCGGATCACGCCCTGCGCCGGCGCGGGCGGCGGGACGGAGGCGGCGCCGGTCATGGCGTCTCCCCGTCGTCGTCGCGACCGTCGAGCAGGTCGAGCTGCGGCCCCTGGGCGGCCTCGCGGGCCGGCGGCGTCAGGCCGATGTGGCGGAAGCCGGCATCGGTCAGCACGCGGCCGCGCGGGGTGCGCTGGATCAGCCCCTTCTGGATGACGAAGGGCTCGATCACCTCTTCCAGGGTGTCGCGTTCCTCCGACAGCGCCGCCGCCAGCGTCTCCACCCCCACCGGGCCGCCGCCGTAATGGCGGGCCATGCAGTCGAGGTAGCGGCGGTCCATGGTGTCGAGGCCCATGGCGTCGACGTCCAGGCGCTTCAGCGCCGCGTCGGCCACCACCCGGTCGACCGGGGAGCGTCTGGCGACCAGGGCGAAATCCGCCACCCGGCGCAGCAGGCGGCCGGCGACGCGCGGCGTGCCGCGCGACCGGCGGGCGATTTCCATCGCGCCGTCGGCGGTGATCTCCAGTCCCAGCACCGCGGCACCCCTGCGCACGATCGCCTCCAGTTCCTCCGGGTCGTAGAAGTTCATCTGCAGCGGAATTCCGAACCGGTCGCGCAGCGGGCGGGTCAGCAGGCCGCGCCGCGTGGTCGCCCCGACCAGGGTGAACGGCTGCAGGTCGATGCGCACGCTGCGCGCCGCCGGCCCCTCGCCGATCACCAGATCCAGCTGGAAATCCTCCATGGCCGGATACAGCACTTCCTCTATGGCAGGATTAAGGCGATGGATTTCATCGATGAAGAGAACGTCGTTGCGTTCCAGGTTGGTCAGGATGGCGGCCAGATCGCCGGCGCGGGCGATCATCGGGCCGGAGGTCGCCCGGAAGCCCACCCCCAGCTCGCGCGCCACAATCTGCGCCAGCGTCGTCTTGCCGAGGCCCGGCGGCCCGTGGAACAGCACGTGGTCGAGCGCCTGGCCGCGCTGGCGGGCTGCGGCGATGTAGACGCCCAGGTTTTCCCGCAGCACCTTCTGGCCGATGAAGTCGGACAGGGTCTGCGGCCGGGTGGTCAGCTCGGCGTCGTCCTCGCGGCGGCGGCCGGAGATGATGCGTTCGTCGCCCATGGGTCGGCTCCTACAGCTGCGCCAGGTCCTTGAGGGCGGCGGTCACCAGCGAGGACACGCCGGCCGCCTCCCCCTGCGCCTGGGCGGCCCGGGCGACGGCGGCGAAGGCCTCCATGCGGCGGTAGCCCAGGTTGACCAGCGCCGAGGTGGCGTCCTCCACCGGCGATCCGCCGTCACCGGCCGCCGCCCCCTCGCCTGCCGCCGGATGGCCGGCGGTGACGGTGGCCGAGGCGGTGCCGGCGGCACCCGGCTGGAACACGGCGCCGAGCACGGTCGCCTTGTCCTTCAGTTCCGACAGGATGCGCGACGCCAGCTTCGGCCCGACGCCCGAGGCCCGCACCAGCGGCGCCTTGTCGCCGGCGGCGATGGCCTGGGCCAGCACCTGCGGCGTCGCTACCGACAGGATGGCGAGCGCCACCTTGGCGCCCACCCCCTGCACCGTGGTCAGCAGGCGGAAGGCATCGCGCTCGCCCTTGCCGGCAAAGCCGTAGAGGTGGATGTGATCCTCGCGCACATGGGTCTCGACCTCCAGCACCGCCGCCTCGCCCACCGCCAGGGTGCCGAGGGTGCGGCCGGAGCAGAACACCAGGTAGCCGACGCCGTTGACGTCGATCACTGCCCAGTCGTCGCCCAGGCTGTCGATCAGGCCCTTCAGGCGGGCGATCATCGCCGTCTCCTGCCGCCGGCTGCCGCGCCGGCTCCGGTGCCCGCCGCCGCCAGCGCCAGGGCGGCGGCGGAGGCGCGGAAATGGGCATGGCAGATGGCCACCGCCAGCGCATCGGCGCTGTCGGCACTGTCGCAGGCGGCACCCGGAAGCAGGGCCTTCACCATCATCCCCATCTGCTGTTTGGCGGCGACGCCGGTGCCGACCACCGCCTTCTTCACCAGGCTCGGCTGATACTCGCTGACCGGGATGCCGGCCCGCGCCGGGGCCAGCAGCACCACGCCGCGGGCCTGGCCGAGCTTCAGCGTCGAGGCCGGGTTCACGTTGACGAAGGTGTTCTCCACCGCCGCCTCGTGGGGGGCATGCTCGGCGATCACCCGTTCCAGGCCGGCGTAGAGCTGGGCCAGCCGTTCGGCCAGCCCCAGGCTCTCGTCGGAGCGTACGGTGCCGTCGGCCACCGCCCGCAGGCGGTTGCCGTCCACCTCGATCACCCCCCAGCCGGTGTTGCGCAGGCCGGGGTCGAGGCCGAGCACGCGGATCACCATGGCGTTGCCCCGCTGCCGCCCGCCGCCGCCCTGGTCACAGGCCCCCGCCGCGTGATCACGCGCCCAGGCGCTCCATGATGTCGTCGGCGATGTTGAAGTTGGCCGACACGCGCTGGACGTCGTCGTTGTCCTCCAGCACGTCGAGGAACTTCATCAGGCTCTTGGCCTGATCCTCGTCGGTGATGTCGACCAGGGTGAGCGCCTTCCAGTCCAGGCGGCAGATGTCCGGCTCGCCCAGCTGGGCTTCCAGGGCATCGCGCACCGCCGACAGGTCATCGGGCGCGGTGTAGATGGAGTGGGTGTCCTCGTCGCTTTCCACGTCCTGGGCGCCGGCGTCGATGGCGGCTTCCAGGATGCTGTCGGCGTCGCCCTTGGCGGCCGGGTACTGGATCAGGCCGACGCGCTCGAAGTTGAACGCCACGGTCGACAGGCCGCCGCCGTACTTGGTGAAGGCGGCGCGCACGTCGGCGGCGGTGCGGTTGCGGTTGTCGGTCAGCGTCTCGACGATGACAGAGACATTGCCCGGCCCCATGCCTTCATAGGCCACTTCGGCGTAATCGGCGGAATCGCCGCCCGGCAGGGCCCGCTTGATGGCGCGGTCGATGTTGTCCTTGGGCATGGACTGCGCCCGCGCGGCGGCGATGGCGGCGCGCAGGCGGGGGTTCTTGTCAGGCTCCGGCAGGCCGGTCTTGGCCGCCACGGTGATTTCCTTGGCGAGCTTGGTGAAGACCTTGGCGCGCTTGGCGTCCTGCGCACCCTTGCGGTGCATGATGTTCTTGAACTTGGAATGACCAGCCATAACGTCTCGTCCGACCGTATCTACGGGTTCACTGCCGGGAGTTATACCAGATGTCGTGGTCTTTGCCAGGAGTCCGCGCTCCCGCCCCGGCGATTCGGGCGGACTATGGCAGGATCGGACGGCGGTTGGAAGGGGTAGGCGCAAGGCCCGCACGGGTGGCCTTGCGGGCGGCGGCAGTTGCGCCTAAACTGTTGTTCGGAGTGGGACGAGCCGGCATGCGCCGACCCGCCCCTCTTCTTCTAGAGTGCGAAGTCCACCCGGATGAGGAATCGCAGTCCGCCATCCGGGCTCTTTCGGATCTCCAGAATGACGCGGATGCGCGGTATTCGCATCTCGTCGTCCTCCGAAAGCAGGCAGAGGCGATCTGCCGTCGGCCGGGGCGCCCATCGTCCCGGCCGGCCTCGGGGACTGCGTCGAGGCTCCTGCTTCCCGCCTGCCGGGGCGCATCATAGCTGAGGCAACTTCCGTCACCACTTCAGGATGCGCGGGCGCCCGACAGAGACGCCCTACAGAACGGGCATCACCTGCGACAGCCGGCCGCCCAGGCGCACCGGCTCCACCCGCCTGGCGAGGCCGGTGGCATCGTCGCTTTCCACGAACAGGCCGCACAGAGTGCCCGGCCCTTCCGCCGGGATCAGCTTTTCCCCCGGCAGCTTGCGGACGAAGCGCTGGGTGGCGCCTTCCTTGCGCATGCCGATGACGCTGTCATAGTCGCCGCACATGCCGGCATCGGACTGATAGGCTGTGCCGCCCGGGAAAATGGCGTGGTCGGCGGTCGGCACATGGGTGTGGCTGCCCACCACCAGGGTGACGCGGCCGTCGCAGAAGTGGCCGATGGCGGCCTTCTCGCTGGTCGCCTCGGCATGGACATCGACGACGATGGCATCGACGGCGGCCCGCAGCGGATGGCGCGCCAGTTCCGCCTCCAGCACCTGGAAGGGGTCGTCCAGCGGGTCCATGAACAGGCGGCCCATGACCTGGATCACCAGCACCTTGCGGCCGCGTTCGGTGACATGGATCACCGATCCGCGCCCCGGCGTGCCGGGCGGGAAGTTGGCCGGGCGGATCAGGCGCGGCTGCTTGTCGATGTAGGGCAGGATCTCCCGCTGGTCCCAGGCGTGGTTGCCGAGGGTGATGACGTCCACCCCCATCTCCAGCATGTCCTGCACGATGCGGATGTTGATGCCGAAGCCGTGGGCCGCGTTCTCGCCGCAGACGATGACGGCGTCGAGCTTGAGCGACTTGCGCAGCGCGGGCAGATGCTCCTGCACGGCATCGCGGCCCGACCGTCCGACCACGTCTCCTAGATACAGCAGCCTCATGCCAAGTCCTTTCGCCTGTTCACTGCCAGCAGGCCGGCTTCGGTGGCGATGCCGTCCAGCGGTTCGTCGTGGGCTTCCTCGGGCACCTGCGGCACTTCCTGTCCGCCATAGGCGACGCCGAGCGCCACCACCGGGCGGCGGCGGCGCAGCGCCTCCAGCGTGCGGTCGTAGAAGCCGCCACCGTAGCCGAGGCGGCCGCCGGCGCGATCGAACGCGACCAGCGGCACCAGCACCACGTCGGGGTCGGCAGGGCCGGCGGCAAGGGGGGGATGGCGGGTGCCGAAGGGTCCGTCCTCCAGCGTCATGCCCGGCTGCCACAGGCGGAACTGCAGCGGCGCATCGCGGGCGACCACCACCGGCAGGGCGGCGCGGCCGCCGCGCGCGATGATCGCCGTCAGCAGGGGCAGCACGTCGATTTCCTCCCGCATGGGCCAGAAGCCGGCCACCACCGCCGCATCACGCACCGCCGGCACCGCCAGCACCGCGTCGCGCAGCGCCAGGGCGGCGCGCTCGCGCCCGGCCGCCGCCGCCACCGCCGGTCGCTGCGCCAGACACGCCGCCCGCAGGCGCTTCTTCGTGTCGGCGAGTGCTTCCATGGAACGGGACCGGCTGGCAGCGTAAGGAGAGGGAGAAAAAAGGAAGGGGTGCGAAGCCACCCTGGCCGTCGGCTCTACGCGACCTCCACCTGGGCCACGAGCAACACGTGGGCGCCGTGTAGCAAGGCCACGGCCCTGCCAGGGACAGCTCCCAATTTTATATGTATAGCCCCCGGGAGTTGTGCGGCCTAACGCACCGGGCAGCCTCGCAGCTCTTACTTAGGACTGTTCAAGCCGGTCGGCAACGGTGGAAATGCGTTGCGCCACAGAATCAAGCGCATCCACCACCTCCGCCTCGGCCTGTTCGCGGGCTTCGCCGTCGCCGCGCAGGACTTCCAGCTCGCCGTGGGCGTCGGTGAGTTCGTCCGCCACCGTCAGCGCCGTCATGACCAGCAGCAGATTGTCGCTGACCATGCCGACGTTGCGCACCAGATCGCGGGCGCGGGCATCCAGGTAATTGCCCAGCTGCTCGATATGCGCTTCCTGGCCGTCGTCGCAGGCGACCGTATAGGCGCGCTCGTTGATGGTGATGGTGACCTGTCCCACGTGCGTCCCGTCCCCCTGCGTCAGGTCTGTTCCAGCACCGCGCGCAGGCGCCCGATGGTGGTGTCAAGGCGGCCGGTGATGCGGCCGGAGGCTTCCTTCAGCCGCTGATGCTCGCCGCGCAGGGCCGCCAGCTGGTCGACGAGGCGGCTGCGCTCGGCCCGCGCCTCGGCCAGATCGGCTGCCAGGCGCTCGGCCTCGTTGCGGGCGGCGTGGAGATCGGCGGCGCTCTGCTCGCTGCGGGTATGGGCGGCGGCGGCTGCCTCCACCCGCGCCCGCACCTGGGCCAGCTGCTCGGCCAGACGGTCGCGCTCGACGGTGACGGCGGTCAGCTCGCTGTCGAGCCGCTCCGCCTCCGCCCGCACGGCGGCCAGTTCGGCGGCATCGGCGGCGTCCGGGCTGCCGAGGGCGAGGTCGTTGGCCAGCCGGTCCGCCTCCGCCCGCACGGCGGCCAGTTCGGCCGCCAGATGCTCGGCTTCCGCCCGCACGGCGGCCAGTTCGGCGGCAAGCTCGCCGCTGCCGGCAGGGGCGACGGGGGCCTGACGGGCCGCGGCCAGATCGACGGCCAGCCGGTCGCGCTCGCCCTGCACCTCGGCAAGCTCGGCATCCAGGCGTTCGGCTTCCGCCCGCACGGCCGCCAGTTCAGCCAGCAGCTCGGTGCGATCCTCGGCGGCGGCGGCGCGGTGGCTGTCGGCAAGGCGGGCATTTTCCGCCTGGGCGCGGGCCAGCTGGTTGCGCAGGGTCTCCAGTTCCGTCGACAGGCGGGCATTTTCGGCCGCCAGCGCCGTATCGGCGCCCTGACGCTGCTCCAGCTCGTCGGCCAGGCGCGAGGCTTCCTCGGCGAGCCGGTCGCGATCCTCGACCAGCCGACCGCGCTCGTCCTCAAAGGCGGTGGCGCTGGCGGCGGCGGCATCTTCCAGCCGCTGCACCGCCTCGATCAGGGCGGTGACGGCGCCGTCGACCCGCTTCAGCTTATAGATCGATAAGTCTTTCAAAGCCCTATCGCCGAATTCTTGAGTTGTGCGTCAGAATATTCCCGCCTTTTCCGCGCGTCAATGTCTTAGAACTGGCGTTGACAGCCCATCCGGCTGGGTTTTCCCTCGTTCGACCATGACCGCTGCCGACCTGATCGCCCTGCCCCGCCTGATCGTCCACACCGCTGCCCATGTGGCGGCGGCGCGCGCCCTTGGCGTGCCGGTGATCGTGCAGAGCCCGCCCGACTGCCCGCGCCGCCAGGGCGTGCCGTGGTTCGCCGCCCTGGTGACCAGCACCGCGCCGCCGCTGCTGCCGGTGCTCGATTGCGGCGATGCCCCCGGCTTGGCCCTCGCCGCCCTGCGCCTCGGCCTGCCGGCGGTGCGGCTGGAGCCGGGTCCGGCGGCGGCGGCGGTGGCGGCGGTGGCGGCCGAGCTGGGGGCGGTGGTGGATACCGGCGCGCCGGCGGCGCTGCTCGACCTGCAAGGGCAGGCCGACCCCGCCGCCGCCTGCCGGCGTTTTCTCGGGCTGGCATAAGGCCGCCGCCGCCGTTACAACGGGCGGACCCGATCTCCCTCGCACAAGAAGGCATCCGCCCCCATGGCCGACCTCGACGACGACCTGCCCGACGACATCGACCTCGATGACGACGACGACGCGGACGACGAGCCGGCGGAAGACATCGAGCGCGAGCCCTGCCGCCTCTACCTCATCACCCCGCCGCGGCTGGACGACCTCGCCGCCTTTGCCGCGGTGCTGGAGCGGACGCTGGAGGCCGGCGACGTGGCCGCCCTGCAGATCCGCCTGAAGGATGTGGGCGACGACGCCATCCGCCGCGCGGTGGACGTGCTGCGGCCGCTGGCGCAGGCGCGCGACGTGGCGGTCATCCTCAACGACCGCCCCGACCTCGCCCGCCAGACCGGCTGCGACGGCGTCCACGTCGGGCAGGAGGACACCCCCTACCGCGAGGCCCGGCGCCTGATGGGGCCGGATGCCATCGTCGGCGTCACCTGCCACGACAGCCGTCACCTGGCCATGGTGGCGGCCGAGGACGGAGCGGATTACGTCGCCTTCGGCGCCTTCTACGAGACCGCGACCAAGACCCCCAAGGCCCGCGCCGACCTCGCCATTCTGGAGTGGTGGCAGGCGATGATGACGGTGCCCTGCGTCGCCATCGGTGGCATCACCCCAGCCAACGCCAAGCCCCTCATCGACGCCGGCGCCGACTTCCTCGCCGTGTCCTCCGGCGTGTGGACCTGGCCGGAGGGGCCGGAAGCGGCGGTGCGGGAGTTGAACCGGCTGATGGGGCGGGATTGACGCAGCTTGCGCAACTGATACACACGCGCCAAGTTGACAGACGGCCCCGCCGGCGCGACCCTCGGCCCGAGCGGGGGAGGACGCCATGGGAACGAGCCGGAGCAGCCGCGATGTCATCGCGGCCCTTGAGGACGATGGTTGGCGGCTGGTCGGCGTCACCGGCGACCACCACCACTTCAAGCACCCGGCCAAGCCCGGCAAGGTGACGGTGCCGCATCCGGTCAGGGACATCGCCGTCGGCACCCTGAAGAGCATCGAGCGTCAGGCCGGCATTCGCCTGCGGTAGGAGACAGCCATGGCCGTGAAATACTACCCCGCCATTGTCGAAGGCGACGAGAGCAGCGGCTTCTGCGTGTTCTTCCCCGACCTGCCCGGCTGCACCAGCGCCGGCGCCGATCTCCAGGCCGCGGCGCTGAATGCGGAGGTGGCACTCGGCGGCCATCTCCGGCTGATGCTGGAGGATGGCGACCCCATTCCCGAGCCGTCCGACCTGCGCCGCATTCCGGCCGACCCCGAGGTGCAGGAAGCGGCGCGCATCCTGGTCCGCGCTGCGCTGCCCGGCCGCTCGGTGCGGGTGAACGTGAGCATGGACGAGGACCTGCTGGCCCAGATCGACGCCGTCAGCTCCAACCGCAGCGCCTTCCTGGCCGAGGCCGCCCGCGCCGAACTGCGGTCCCGCCGCGCCGGTCAGGGCTGAGGGCAGACCGGCGCCCACAGCACCTGATCGATCTCCCGCACCCCCGCCGCCAGCATCACCAGGCGGTCGAGGCCAAGAGCGATGCCGGCGGAGTCGGGCAGGCCGAACTCCAGCGCCGCCAGGAAATCCTCGTCCACCGGCCAGCGCTCGCCGTACAGCCGTTCCTTCAGCGCCATGTCGTGCTCGTAACGGCGGCGCTGCTCCGCCGGGTCGGTGAGTTCGGCGAAGGCGTTGGCCAGTTCCACCCCGTCCTTGTAGATCTCGAACCGCTCCGCCACCCGCGGGTCGGCGGGGTCGCGGCGGGCCAGCGCCGCCATGCAGGCCGGCCAGGAATGCAGGATGGTCGCCCGCCCGTCCATGCCCAGGTTGGGGTCGATGTGGGCGAACATCAGGCGGAAGAACACGTCCTCCCACCGCTCGCCGGGGCGGGCGTCGTGGCCGAGACGCACCGCTTCGGCCTGGAGAGGACGCGGATCGGGGTCGGGCGAGTCGGGGTCGTCGACGGTCGCCAGCAGGTCGAAGCCGGCCCAGCGCCGGAACGCCTCGTTCACCGACAGCCGTTCCGCCGGCTCGGCGGCGACGCCGGTCAGGGCGAGGATGGCGTCGCAGTCGTCCATCAGGTCGGCGAGGCCGGCGCCGGCGCGGTACCACTCCAGCATGGTGAATTCCGGGTTGTGGGTGGGCGAGCGCTCGCCGTTGCGCCATACCCGCGCCAGCTGGAAGATGCGCGGCAGGCCGCCGGCCAGCAGCTTCTTCATGGCGAATTCGGGGCTGGTGTGCAGATAAAGGCGCCTGGACGGGCCGCCGAAGGGGTCGGTCAGGTCGGTGGCGAAGGCCTGCAGGTGGGTTTCCATGCCCGGCGCGGTCTGCAGGCAGGGCGTTTCCACCTCCAGGAAGTCGCGCTCGGCGAAGAACCGCCGCAGGTCGGCGATGACGCGGGCGCGGGTGTGCAGGTGCGGCAGACGCTCCGCCAGGGCGTCGGGATGCCACCACGGACGGGCGGCGGACGGGGAAGCGGGAACGCGCGTCATGGTCATCCGTTGGTGCGAGGACACGGGCACGAGGCGGCATCGCCGGCCGGAGTAAGGGGCCGTGGTTGCCACGGGGCCGGCAACCTGATAGAACCCGGCAACTCCGTCAATCGATCAATCTCACTTACTTGGTAGACTTCCGATGAAGATCCAGGCCAACACGATTCGTCCCGGTCATGTGCTCGAACACCAGGGCAAGCAGTGGCAGGTGCTCAAGATCCAGCTGATCCAGCCGGGCAAGGGTGGCGCCTTCATTCAGGTGGAAATGCGCGACGTCGCTTCGGGCAACAAGACCAACGAGCGTTGGCGCACCGCCGACACCGTGGAGAAGCTGGACGTCCGGCAGATCGACTGCACCTACCTGTTCGCCGACGACGCCGGCTACAACTTCATGGACAAGGAAACTTACGAACAGTTCCCCATGTCCCGCGACGAGATCGCCGACGAACAGGCCGCCTTCCTGCAGGACGGCATGGAAGTCGTGGTCGACACCATTGAAGGCAAGCCGGTTTCCGTGACCCTGCCGAGCACCGTGGTGCTGGAAGTGGTCGAGGCCGACGCCGTGGTGAAGGGCCAGACGGCCTCCAGCTCCTACAAGCCGGGCCTGCTGTCCAACGGCCTGAAGGTCATGATCCCGCCGTTCATCGAGGCCGGCACCCGCATCGTCGTCAACACCGCCGACTGCTCTTACGTCGAACGCGCCAAGGACTGAGGCACACCCACACCGATGGCTTTGCGCTCTCCCAACCTCAACGTCATGGTCAACGCCGCCAAGAAGGCGGCGCGGGCCATGGTGCGTGATTTCGGTGAAGTCGAACAGCTGCAGGTCTCCGTCAAGGGACCGAGCGACTTCGTCTCCGCCGCCGACCTGCGGGCCGAGAAGATCCTGCGGGCGGAGCTGTCCAAGGCCCGCCCGGGCTGGGGCTTCCTCGGCGAGGAAGGCGGCGAGACTCCGGCGGCCGAAGGCGCGCTGGATCACCGCTGGATCGTCGACCCCATCGACGGCACCACCAACTTCATCCACGGCATGCCGCACTTCGCCATCTCGATCGGCCTGGAGCGGGCGGGCGAGCTGCAGGCGGGGGTGATCTACAACCCCATCACCGACGAGATGTTCTTCGCCGAGAAGGGCGGCGGCGCCTTCCTGAACGAGCGCCGCCTGCGTGTCGCCGGCCGTCAGCGCCTGGATCAGGCGGTGATCGGCACCGGCATCCCGCACCTCGGCCGCGGCGAGCACGGCCCTTACCTGCGTGAACTGGCGCATGTGATGACCGCCACCGCGGGCATCCGCCGCATGGGCTCGGCGGCGCTCGATCTCGCCTATGTGGCGGCCGGGCGTTACGACGGGTTCTGGGAACACGGGCTGAAGCCGTGGGACATCGCGGCCGGCATCCTGCTGGTGAAGGAAGCCGGCGGCTTCGTCGCCGACCTGGACGGCAAGGGCGGCGACCCGATGAAGTCGGGCAACATCATCGCCGCCAACGAACGCCTCATCGGCCCGCTCGGCGACCTGATCCGCAAGGCAAACGCTTGATCTGTCGTCAAGATCGGGCGTTGCACCGGGTTGCCCCGGACACGCGCGATAGGGTATACCCATGAACGGAGGCCCCGAAGGTTCCTGCCTTCGGGGCTTTTGTCCATCTCCTGCGCAAAGGCTGCCGTTCCCTTCATGAGCTGCCCGCCCCGCCGCCCCCTTCTGGCTCTCGGCCTGGCCGCCGGCCTCGCCGCCGCCGCGACTCCCGCTGCGGCCCAGGGGTACGCGCCGCTGGCGGCCAGTCCTGACGAAGCCCTCGCCTTCCCCGGCGGCCGCGCGCCGCAAAGCCGCCTGCTGGTTCCTGGCGAGCCGGCACCGACGCTGAAGCCGCCGCCCGCCGCCGCCCCGCGCCCGACGGCGCCGAAGAAGCCGGCCCCGCCGCCGGTGCGGGCCGAAGCCCCGCGCCCGAAGCCGCAGCAGCCCGGCGCCCCGGCCGCCAAGCCGCCCGCCCCGGCTGCCACTCCGCCCCCGACCCGCC
>NZ_BAAAEP010000070.1:0-18542 GCF_039523075.1 Caenispirillum bisanense | reverse complement strand
GGAACACCGCCTTTTCGGCATCCCAGCTCAGGGTGCGGGCGGCTTCCAGCGCACGGCGCTTGAAGGTGTCGATCTGCCCGCGGGAGAGGCCGGCAAGCGTGGCCGCGACCGCGTCCGGCGAGGGGTCCGGGGCCAGAACGCCGAGATCGTGGGCACGCACGACCGCGGCCATTTCCGGCAGGTCGCTGACGCAGAGGGCAAGGCCCGCCATGATGTACTCGAACAGCTTGTTGGGCAGCACATACCGCATTTGCGGCGACAGGTCGCGATGGATGAAGATCCCGACGTCGCATTCGTTGGCGGCCGAGACCAGACCGGACAGCGGCACCGGGGGCTCGATGCGGACATGCGCCGCCGCCCCGGCCTCGGCGGCGAGGCCGCGCAGATGGTCGAGGTAGGCCGGTTCCCCGGGCCCCCGCAGCACCAGACGGCAGCGCCCGTCGAGACGGGCCGCGGCCTGGATCAGCAACTCCGGTTCGCGGACCGGAACCAACAGCCCGTGATAGAGCACCGTTACCGGATCGCCGCAGGGCCGGAACGGTTGGGCTTCATAGCCGGGCATGTTGCGGACCACCAGCGGTTCCGGCGCCAGCCGGTAATCGGCGGCGAGGCGCCGGGCGATGCCGGCGCTGACGGTGGTCACCGCGTCCGCGCGCCGCAGCAGGCGGCGCTGGATGCTGTCGACGTAGGGTCGGTAGAGCAGGTTCCAGGCCCGGTTGTCGGGATACTCGCCCAGCGCGTACTCGTGGCAGTCGGCGACCAGCCGGGCACCCCACCGCCGCGCCAGCCGATGCGCCAGGGGCAGGGTGAAGTGGTCGTTGGCGACCACCAGCTCGACGGCTTCTCCCTCCACGGCCCGCCACGCCGTGCGGTGGGCGGAGCGCAGCCAGTAGTAAGCCTCGGCGGCTTCATCCAGGACGCGCGCGCCGAACAGGCAGGCCAGGGCCGCCGCCCGGCGCAGCCGGCTCGGCGCGGCGGCCGGCGCCGGCACCTCGATCAGGCGGCAGCCCGCGGGTGGCGCGCCGGCGCCGCCGTAGCCGACCAGGGTGACCTGCCACCCGGCGTCGCGCAGGGCGCACGCTTGGCGGATGGCCCGCGGTTCGCCGCTGATCGGCGTGAAGGACAGGACAAGCGCGCGCCGCTGCCGATGATTTTGCATGGAGTCCTGCACACCCGCCTAGCGGAAGAGGCCCAGCCGGGTTCCCAGCCGCTTGGCGCGGATCATCACGCCGACGGCGCCGCGCCACCACAGGTTCTTGTCCAGGGACTGCTCATAGGAGGGATAATCCTCGAAACGCCGCGGGGGCGCCGCCATGATCTCCGCGAATTCCTCTTCGGTCAGGCCCAGCTTCTTCAGCACGAAGGCGCGGTCGTCACGCAGTTGGGCTTCGTCGATGGGCGGCTGCTGGATCTCGGCGAGCGCGCGTTCGCGCGTGATGAGCCCATTGTTGATCAGGCAGGACAGGTGCGAGCGGCGCTTGTCGAAGCCGAATTTGGTCGGAAGGATGTAGCCCTGGTAGAAGCGCGTGTAGATCGACTCGTAGTGCTTGCCACCGTAGTTCACCCACCCCAGTTCCCGCTGCATGGTTTCGATGGCGTCGAACTTGTTGTAATCGACGTAGTTCAGGATCTGGATGTCGCGCAGTCCTTTCAGCACCGGGAAACGGATGCGCAGGTCGAAGAACGAGTAGTGCGGATAGGTCTTGAGGCGGCGTCCGCCGAACATCCGGTTGACGGTGCGGATGTACTTCCAGTCCGTGTGCCCGTTCGACCACGCGACCGGGACCATCAGCTCGGTGACGAAGTTCGAGCCGCTGATGATGTACCGCACCCCTTCGCGGATCGCCAGGCGATACAGGGTGGCGACGATGGCGTGGTCGGTGGGGATCTCGGAATCGGGGGTCGAGGCCCTGAGGAACGCCACCTGGAGCCGCCGGAACTCCTCCCAGTCCAGCACCTCGGTGTGGAGGTCGATGCCAAGAATGCGGATGATGTTCTCGATGTTGCGGACGGCCGCTTCGGAATTCCAGCCATTGTCCAGATGCACGGCCAGCGGGCGAAGCCCGAGGTTTTTCACCAGATAAGCGACGTAGGTGCTGTCAACGCCGCCCGACAGGCCGATGATGCAGTCGTAACGCCGGCCTTTCCCTTCTTCCTTGATGCGCGCGACGATCTCGTCCAGGCGCCGCCGGCCGTCGGCGCCATGGTAGACGTAGTCGGCCACGACCGCATCGTAGCGGCGGCAGTGGTTGCACACCCCCTCGTCGTCGAAGACAATGGTGGGGTCGCTGCTGTCCATGATGCAGCGCGTGCAGATGCGATAGCTGGGCAGTCCGGGCTGGCGGTGGCTGGACAGCATCGCGGAGGAGCCGGGCAGCGGCGTTGCGCTCATGCCAGAGCCCTTTCGTAGGCCTGCAGCATGGTTCCTGCCTCATGCTCCCAGTTCAGGACTTTGGCGGTGGCCAGGGAATTGCGCTTGTAGGTGTCGATGCGCTCGCGGGTCAGGCTGTTGATGGCGTCGGCGATCGCCTGCGGCGCAATGCCGGGGACCAGGACGCCCAAGTCGTGCTCGCGTACGATCCGCGCCATCTCCGGCAGGTCGGCGACGCAGATGGCAAGCCCGGCGACGATGTATTCGAACAGCTTGTTGGGCAGCGTGAACCGCTTCTGCAAGGAGATGTCCTGCTGGACGAAGAAGCCGATGTCCGACTTGTTGGCTTCGGGCACCATGTCGTTGAACAGCACCGGCGGGTCGATGCGCACGCGGTCGGCGACCCCGTGTCCGGCCGCCAGGCTGCGCAGCGAGTCCAGATAATCCTCGGGGCCGGGGCCGCGGATCACGAAGCGGAACTCCGGCCGCCACAACGGCACGCTGGCGATGGTCTCCTCAAGGCCCCGCATCGGCGAGACGATGCCATGGTACAGGACCTCGATGGTCTCGCCGGTCGGCCGGAACGGCAGCTCGCGGTAGATGCTTGCGGAGCGGACGACCGAGGGGCGGTGCGGCAGCCCGTAGTCGCTTTGCAGGGCGTCGGCGATGCCGTCGCACACCGTGGTGACCACCGCCGCCTTGGGCAGGAAGCGCTTTTCCATGGAGCGGATCCACGGCCGGTCCCAGAAGCGCCAGGTGGAATCGTGCATGTACTGGCCGAAGGCGTATTCGTGGCAATCGACCGTGAACTTGCCGCCGGACAGTTCGGCCAACCGGGCGGCGATCGGCGCCGTGAAATAATCATGGGCGATCGCCAAGTCGCACCGCACGCCTTCCACCCAGGCGATGTGCTCGAAGATGCCGTCGTAGCCGGCGTGCTGCCAATAATAGTCCTCGGACAGAGCACCGCTCCATCGGCTCAGCAGCAGTTTCGCGCGGAGCATCCGGGCGTTCCTGAGGCCCGGCTCGTTCATGACATGGTCGACCGGGATGAAGCGCCAGTCGGGCGGTGCCGGTTGCCGTCCCTGGAGACCGGCGACGGTCACGGTCCAGCCGGCCTTGATCAAGGCCTGGGATTGCCGCAGCACGCGGGGTTCGTCCGTGACGGGGGTGAGCGAGATGATGCAGGCGGTGTGCGACATGGGGCCAGTCTGCCGATCAGGAATGGGACAGAATCCGCCGCGCGACGTCGCGCAGACGTTCGAACGCCGCATCGGGCAGCACCCGGCGGGCGATGGAGCGGGCCGGCGGAACGAGGGGGGCCACCAGCGTCAGGCCCACGAGCGCGCCGCCGCGCGCGATTCCGCGGACGCCGCGGCCCATATAACTGAGCGGCCGGTTTCTCAGCTCACGAGGCGCCTCTTTCAGAAATTTTATAATGGAAGTGGAGAAAATTCCACCATAAGCCGCCAGTTGACGCGCACTCGCATGCACTCGATGGAACAGGGCATAGCCTTTCCAGTAGAGTTGATACTTTCTTGTTTTGGAAATATCCCTTTCATCGGATGGGTAATCCCAGAACGTTTTGCGTTCCGCCTTCATGATCCCTTCGAATTCGGCATCCGTAATGCCGAGCTTTTTGACCACGAACTCCCGATCCTCGCGCTCCTGCTCTTCGCTGAGTGCCGGTTGCTGGATCTGCGCCAGTGCCTCGTCGCGTGTGATGCGCCCGTTTTTCACCAGACAGGACAGGTGCGAGCGCCGCTTGTCGAAGCCGAACTTCTTAGGGAGAATGTATCCCTGATAGAAGCGCGTGTAGATCGATTCGTAGTGCTTGCCGCCGTATGGAACCCACTGGAGTTCCTTCTTCATGATCTCCATCGCCTCCATCTTATTGAAGTCGATGTAGTTCAGGATCGGAAATCTCTGTATCTTCTTTACGTGGCGGTACCAGAAATTATGATCGTAGTAGTCATAATGCGGGTAGTTCTTGAGGTCGGTGCCGCCGAAGCTGTCGTTCAGGTTCTTGATGTAGCCCCAGTCGGAATGGCCGTGCGACCAGGTGGCTGGGACCATGATCTCGGTGACGACGTTGGAGCCGTCCATGATCCAGCGCACGTCGTGCTTGGCGGCGGTTTCGTACAGCGTCGCCACGATCGCGTGGTCGGTGGGGATCTCGGAATCCGGGGTGGAGGCGCGCAGGAAGGCGAGCTGAAGCCGGCGGAACTCCTCCCAGTCCAGGACCTTGGTGTAGAGGTCCAGGCCCAGGATGCTGACGATGTTCTCGATGTTGCGGACCGAGATCTCGGAGTTCCAGCCGTTGTCCAGGTGCACCGCCAGCGGCCGCAGCCCGAGTTTCTTGGTCAGATAGGCGACATAGGTGCTGTCGACGCCGCCCGACAGGCCGAGAATGCAGTCGTAGCGCTTGCCCTGCCCCTCGCGCTTGATCTGGGCGACGTACTTGGCAAGCTTTTGGCGCCCGATCGCGCCGGGGAACACTTCTTCCGCCACCCGCCGGTCGTAATCCCGGCAATGGTTGCACACGCCATGCTCGTCGAACTCGATCTCCGGGTCGGAGGAATCCATGATGCATTGCGTGCAGACGCGATAACTCGTCCGCTCGCGGAAGACGTTAGCTCCTTTTCGCTTCTCGGGATCGTATGACATGGCGCTTTGGCCCTTTGTTCAGCGTTGGATTGTTCCGGGGCGTGGAAATCGGGCGGGTGTTCAGTCGAACGCTTGCCGCAGCTTCGCTTCGTCCGGGAAGGTGACGAGGACGGCGCGATGCGGCCTCTGGAACACGAACAGGCTGCCGGCGGCGGCGGCGGAAGCTTTGCCCTCCTTCACCACGCGGGCAAGGTCGTCGACTCCGCTGGCTCCGCCGCAGGCGATCACCGGGATGTTGACCGCGGAGGCCACCGCCTCGGTCAGGGCGATGTCGTAGCCCTTGAAGGTGCCGTCCCGGTCAACGGAATTGACGATGATCTCACCGGCCCCGGCCTCCTCCATCTGCTTGGCGAAGGCTGCGGGATCGAGCGCCGTCTTGCGCGTGCCGCTGTGGGTGACGATGCGATAGCGCCCGAGCCAGTCCCGCTTCACGTCCAGGCACACGGCGACGCTCTGCGACCCATGGACGCGCGCCGCCTCGGTGACGAAGGCGGGGCTTTCGACCGCATGGGTGGCGATCACGACCTTCTCCGCCCCCAGGCCGAAGATCCGCTTGACGTCGTCCTGGCTGCGGATGCCGCCGCCATAGGCCAGGGGCATGAACGCCTCGCCGGCGATCTCCTCGATCAGCTTGAAGTTGGGGGAGCGCTTCTCGTTGGTGGCGGTGATGTCGAGCAGGACCAGCTCGTCCGCGCCCTTGTCGTTGAAGATCTTGACCGCGATCCGGGGGTCGCCGACGTACTTCGGCTCCTTGAACTGGACGGTCTTGTAGAGCAGGTCGCCCTTGAGCAGCAGGACCGGCATGACGCGCGGCCGATGCTTGCGCTTGGGAACGGTCGGGGGGATGGCGTCAAGCATGGTGGCGCACCGCTGCCGATCCGTCGTCACGGCCGGCCCATTTGGCGAAGTTGGTGAAAAGCTGCATGCCGAACTTGTGACTCTTCTCGGGGTGGCATTGGAAGCCGGCAATGTTGGCGCGCTGGAACGCCGCGGTGAACTCGATGTCTCCATACCAAGTCCGCATCAGCACGTCACCCGGATCGGCGCATTCGACCTTGTAGGTGTGGACGAAATAGAAGCGCGGGTCCTCCGGCAGGCCGGCGATCAGCGGGTCCGGCTTGCGCGGCGTCACGAAGTTCCAGCCGATATGGGGGAACTTCATGCCCTTCGCGGCCTCCTCGGCACCGGCGCGGAAGTGAACGGTGCGGGCGTCGATCCACCCCAGGCCCTCGCGCGTCCCCTCCTCGCTGGATCTGGTCATGAGCTGCATGCCCAGGCAGATGCCGAGGACCGGCACGCCGTCGCCCAGGACCCGCTGGTCGAGGACGCCGCGCAGACCCAGCCGCTCCAGGTTTTCCATGCCCTGGTCGAAGGCGCCGACCCCGGGGATGAGCAGCCGGTCGGCCTTGCCGATCTCACCCGGATCGCGCGAGATGGTCGCCGGGATGCCCAAGCGCTTGAACATGTTCCCGATCGAACCGATGTTGCCCATCTCGTAATCGACAATGACGATCATTCGCCACCTTCTTTCGTTGCCTTGGCCGGAGCTGTCCGGACCGACCGTCAATGCCTGCCCAGGCGCCAGATCAACCGTCCCAGCCAGCCGGCGGGCGCCGACCGGTCCAGGGCGCTGAGCAGGAACCGCGCCGTGCCCCGATCCCTGGGGTCCTCCGCGGTGAGCGCGGACAGGAAATAGGCGAGCCTGCCCCTGTCCTCCTCGGGCAGCGCCAGCAGCTTTGCGATCTCCACCGGATCCCGGCGGAGCTGTTCCTGCCGTGCCGCCAGGGCGCTTCGCTGGCCATCCAGCCTCGCCGCGGCCCCGTTCAGGGACGCGCTCATCGTGGCCAGCGACCGAAGATGGCCGATTTCAGGGGAATCCGGCGTGGCCGATCCCACGCATGGGATGTTCATTCCGTCGATCATCGCCACGCACTCACGGGCGGCCTGATGAAGCAGATGGATCTCGGCCGTCAATCCCCGCAGCACTTCGGCCTCCGGCACGGTCTCGTCCGGCGCCACCTCGGACGGTTCGCCCGATGTCGGCTGAAGCCGCGAGGTCGCCCGTGCCCGCGCGATCGTCTCGTGCAGATCCAGCCACTCGTCCGCCGCCGGTCCGGGACGCACCAGCGGTTCGACGGTCTGGGCGCGCATGAAGCGGGCCACACGATCGACCAGAGTCTCGCCCACGAATCCCACCTCGCGCTCCCGCTCGGTGATCGCCTCGGTGAGTTGGGCCACATGCAGGCTGCGCATCCGATGGAACGCCTCGGGAGCCATGCCCAAGCGCCGCGCGGGGCGCTTTTCCCGGATGTAGTCGAAGACCGTATTCACCAAATGGCTGTAACGAAAGCGGGGATTTTCGACCAGAATCCTGTAGGTGGCGTCAATCCGTCGCTGCGCGGCCTCTTCGTCCTTGATGATCTCGAAGACCTCATCAAGGTTCGATCCGTCTTTCTTCAGAGGGATATAGTGTTCGTAGGGCTTGAGCACCCCGAGATACTCGCCCTCCACCAGGATCTGGCCGCAGCCGCACATGGCCGCTTCCAGGATCCTCGGCGTGAAGCCAGGGAAAACGTGTTTGCCGTCCTCACCGGGAAAGCAAGCCGCCTCGACCTCTTCGAACGAGGCGCCGGGGTGGTCCGCCAGATACGCGTCGATCCGGTCGCAGATGTCGCCGTAGGGATCCCAGATGCTGAGCCCCCCTTCCGCGCCGACAACGTATTTGCAATTGCCGAGGAAACTGTACCAGTCGTCGCCGTAAAGGACGTCCTGCGGGTCCGTGGATATGTCCACCGGCAGGCCGCGGGCCTGCGCGGCCGCTTTGACCATTTCCGCCGCCTCGCCTTTGATGCGGGCGTGGCGGCCGCCCCGGAACGGGTACATGGTCACCCGCTGACCGACCAGACAGGAGCGCTCGGCGAAAGGCTTGGAGAAGGAGCGGAGCTGCGAAAGGCTGGTGTCGTCCACATACCCGCTCAGGACGCCGCGAACATCGCTGTGGCGCGTCGTCTTTGGATAGAGAAGCGATGAGAACTCCGGACGAACGGTGAAGAGGCCGACGCCTCCCATCTCGTCGAACCAGTCGTCCATCAGGCCGCTCTGGTTGGCGTCATCCTGGGGGAAAACGATCTTCACGGCATCGCTGTCCGCGAGAAAAGACCATTTTCTCTTTTCTTCATAGAATTTTTCGCGCGGCCGGAACGTGCAGATTCCAAGAGCCGTGCTTTCCAAAATCACCGCATCCCAATCGGTCTGACGGATGGCGGGCGTAATCGGATTGACAATCCGATGATACAGAAAATTGTTGTCCGGCGCATACCGCTCGAAACAGAAAATATATTCGGCTGAGCTGCGCCGCGCCCTTTCGAGATTTTCCAGATTGTGGAGAACCAAAATGTTCATGGTCATTTATATTCTCATTGCTCTGCGTTCGTCACGAAGCTCTGATCGATCATGCTGGCGGCGGCCGCACGGTCAGGCATCGACGCGGCAATCAGAAACAATGTTCATGATTTTCGGATATATGAGGTCGAAGTATATATCGTGGCCTTTTACGCTCAAATGCAGGCCGTCTTCAAGCAACAGATCGCTGAGACGGCTTGGGTTTCCTTCGGTGTAGGCGTCGAATCTGGGTCCGACGTCGTTGAGAACGACCTTCCCGCCAGCCGCGCTCGCGACGCGGCGGATCACCTCGTTGTAGGCTTTGTTGCTGTCTTCGTAGGTGATGCTGGTGCCGGGGAACGTCTCTTTCGTGCGCAGCGTCGGGTGATTGGTGTTGAGCAGCACATGCTTGGCCCCAAACCGGATGCCCCGCTCGATGATTTCCTCCAGGTTCGCTTCGAAGGCCTTGAGGCTCACGCGCGCGCCGCCCTTGTCGCTGAGCCAGTAATTGCAGTCGTTCATGCCGAACTGCACGAGCAGGATGTCAACCCCGTTGGACTGCACATCGTAAGGCATGCGTTCCAGGGCCTGGCGCGTCGTGTTGCCGTTGATCGATGCGTTCACGACCAAAACGCTGGAGCGTTGCCGTTCGTTCAGCTCGTCGATCTTCGCGGCGATCCGGCACACCCAACTGCGATGAATGGACACCCCTTGCCCCACGCAGATGGAATCCCCGAAAAACACCAAGCGGATCGGCTTCGGTGATTCATGGCTGGACATGGGCGTATCCTTTCTGTCGCGTCATCAGTAGTTGAGGTAATTTTCGTAGACGTTCTTTACCGGAACATCCATCACCTTTCGAGCAATCACTGTGATCTCGATAGGCTTCATCAGAAGTCGTCCAATAAAAGGATTGATCCCGGCGACCTCATCCTCATCTGGGAAGTGCTTTTGTATTCTGGCTGTCAGCCTTCTTCCAACGGATGGCACCTTGTTCCAGACGTCCTGCAAAATGGCGCTGCGGAACCCGTCGTAGTGGACGGCGCTCACCTTGAATCCATACTGATGCACAGTATCGACGAGCAGTTCTTTGTTGAAGCTGCGCAAGTGAGCATAGGGGAAGGGAAGGCCAAAGAACTTCGAGTAGTAAATCAGGCTTTCTTTGTAAGGAACGCGGATGGCCAATGTGCCGCCTTGCCGCAAAGCCCAATTGGCCGTCAGCATGAAATTGGAAACATTAAGGACGTGCTCAAGTATATCGGTTGCCGAAATTACGTCGAACTGGTTCTGAAAGGGGAGGTTTTCAGCGTTCGCCTGTACGGCTGCCACACTATAGGTATCCACAATATGCTTCAGCGACAGCCCTGCGATGTCCACGGCAGTCACGGATCGCGGCTTCCGGTTCAAGACATGCTTGATGAAGAAACCGCGGCCCGATCCGACGTCACAAACGTCCTTGTCGGCCACATCTCCCAGATTGGCGACAAAGCGCTTCGCCAGATGCTCGATATATACGTTTCCCTCGCTGGGCTTTTTGGAGTTCTTGTCAGCCAAAGTATCATAGATGCCGCGATACGAGGCGAATTGAGGGTCGTTGGCATCCTTGGTGCTCAGAAAAACTTGTACACCATCGTACTCTTCTTTTTTCCAGCCGCACCATGAGCATATATTCTGATCCGCATGGAACTCTTTGCGGCAATCCGGGCAAAGGTACATTTTTTTCAACCTATTTTGATCCGGGGGCAAGGATGGCGCCAGCAAACTCACCTGAGCCGCGCGCGTGCGGCGGCTCAGGAGCCAGACGCGGGTTCTCGCCTTAGGGGGTCGAACCGCTGCTTATGCTGAAGCACATAGCGGTCAATGGCCGCGGCATCGTCGGGAGACAGACGGGCTGCATCCCGCGACGGCGCGATGCTGAAGCCGGCGGGCAGCCGCTTACCCTCCACAGGGTAACCGAGGCGCATCCCGGCGGCGGCAAGTTCCCCTTCCGGATCGCCGCACAGATCTTCGTACCAGACCTCGGTGAAGCGCTCGGAGGCAAGCCGGCTTCCGGCCGCGGAAATCGCCTGCGCAAACTCGAACTGGTTCTCCACCACCTGTTCCCAATACGGCTTTCGGCGCAACGCATCGACGTTGGCGGGAGTGGCCGAATTCCAGACATCCGGCGTTCCCTGGACTACGTAACGAGCGTGGAGATCCGATTTCGCGCTGGCGGCGATGTCCCGGCGTATCCACAGAAAGCGCGCCTCGGGCAGCGCTTCAGCGATGCTGGAAATCCGGAAACAGTTCCAAGCGTTCTTGGTGACGACCGGCGTGCCGACGAGGATTTCGGCCGCAGCCATGACCGCATGCAAATGCCCGGCCTTCCCAGGAAGAACGGTCGCGCTCACGGTCTGCGAGGGGTGTCCGCCGCCAAACCAGTTGGCCATGACGGCAGATGCTTCCGACGGAGCGAAGAGGCCGCTGGTTTTGCCGAAGGCGCTCGTAAAGGACAGCTCCTTGATGCCCCGGCGCCCCGAGTGAAGCAGCAGACCCAACAGGGGCGTTGTGGAGAAATGAGAGTTTACGACATTTGAGAAGTATTGAAATCCGAAGTACTCAATTGACGCCTGATAGCAAATAGTGCTCCCCGTCCGCGGGGATCCTACAATGAAGAGCGGTTTTGGCGAATATCCGGCGATACCGTTTAATGCCTCGGCGATCATTTGGTCTTCGGCTTCGCGCATATCACTCATCCCCGCCGCCCTCATTCCGCACAACCTTCCATTCTGCTGGGTGCATGAAAACTCCCGGTTCGGATTTCGATCTGGGAGTAACCTTCAAACGAAAACTCCGAGACAAAAGGTCATAGCGGATTGCGGTCGAAGAATTGTCAGGGTCGTACTGTTTATATATTGCCGCTGAGAAAATAAATTCTCCGGAAGCAAGCTGGGTCTCATTATAATGCAGTCGGACTGATCGACGCTCTCCTTGACGGAGGACGAACTCATGGGGTTCACTGAGATGACGGCTGAGTGCAACGCCGTCCAGCATCATGAGAAGAACGACGAAGCGGCACTCAAAATGGCCGTCAAACTCCGCATAGAATTCTATCTCGATATCCAGAGGGCGTCCGGACTGAACGGTGCCCGTCACCACGCCGGCTTCGTTCAGAACCTCCACCCGCGCGATCTTCAGGCCCCGCTCAGCCGGCCAGCGCGATACCCGCTCCGCCCCGCTCATTGACGGGCCGGGCCCGCCGTCTGCCAGGAGCTTCATCATCTGATCGCGCTGCCAGGCGTGCGTCTCGTAATCCTTCTGCTCTGTCACCGACATCGGGACAGGCCCGGCCGGGCTGGCCGCCGCTGCGGCCTCGTGAGCCTTCCGCTGCTCTCTATAGGACAGTTCCTGGATGTATTCCTCGTAGGCCTTGACGATGTCCAGCGCCGATCCCGCCATACGCACCTGACCACGGTCGAGCCAGATTGCCTTCGAGCAGAATTGCAGGATCTGCGCGGTCGAGTGCGACACCAGCAGCAACGTGCAGCCGGAGGACGTCAGCTTCTCCATGCGGTGCGCCGACTTGCCGCTGAAATAGGCGTCGCCGGCGCCCAGCACCTCGTCCACGATCATGATGTCCGGCTTGATCGCGGTGGCGGCGGCGAACTGGACGCGGGCGTTCATGCCGAGCGAGTAGGTCTTCATCGGCTGGTGGAGGAAGTCCCCCAGTTCGACGAAATCGATGACGTCGGCCATCGCCTGCTCGAACTCGTCGCCGGTCAGGCCGTTGTAGTTCAGCGCCGACTTGATGTTCTCATAGCCCGAAAACTCGGGATGGAACCCCAGCCCCATCTGCATCAGGGCCTGGACGGTGCCGTTGACCTGGATCCGGCCGGCCGTCGGCGCGAAATTGCCGGTGATCAGCTTGAGCAGCGTGGTCTTGCCGGCACCGTTGCGGCCGATGATCCCGATCCGCTCCCCCCGCTCGACGGTGAGGTCCACCGATTTCAGCGCGTGGAATTCCTGGAAGGTCCGCCGCCGGCTCCGCGGCAGGAACCGGTACAGGCCCAGGCTGTCGAGCAGCTGCTCGCGCGGATTGCCGTAGAGACGGTAGATCTTGGAGACGCCGGACAGGACGATGGCCGGGTCGCCGCCCTCCGGCACGGCGTCCGGGCGGGCCGTACCCTCCGGCAAGGCGGGGGCGGATGTTTCAAGCATAGTCATAGAAAACCTGCTTGGCGCGCGTGCACACCGCGTAGCCGACAATGAAGAATCCCAAGCTGATGCCGGAACCGATGATAAGGACGTGCAACGGAGGGATCTGGTTGAGGATGATCAGGCTCTGGAAGCTGATTGCGAAGTAGTAGAGCGGGTTCAGGTACATGATCAGCGCCAACTGCGACGGAATCATGTCCGGCGTGTAGGCGATGGGCGTGATCGTCAGCAGCAGCATGGTTATGTAGTAGAGCAACTGCTGAATGTCGCGGATCAGCAGGGCCAGCAACGACAGCATCCAGCACAGGCCGACGGTGAACATGATCTGCATCACCATGACCAGCGGGATCAGCAGGGCGGTCACGGAAGGAGTGCTGAGCCCCAGATCGCCGGCCAGCAGGATCACCCCGCCGACCGGCATGCTGGCGCTGGCCACGAGCACCGCCCGCAAGGGAATGAGTTCCGCAGGGAACACCGTGTTCAACAGCAGCGCCCGGTTCGAGACCAGCGACAGCGTCCCCGCCGTCAGCGACGACGCGAACGCCAGGAAGGGAACCAGCCCGCAGAACACGTAAAGCACGTATTCCGCCACGGTCATGTTCGTCGGGCGCACACGGAAAATGACGGCATAGATCAGGGCGTACAGGGACAGCATCAGGAGCGGCCCCAGGCCGACCCAGATCGTCCCGAGCAGGGAGCCCGCATAGGCGCTCTTCAGGTCAACCAGGGTCGTCCGCCACAGAAGCCGACGATGGTGGGCGATCCTGCGGAAGGGCGCCAGGGCCTGTTCCACGAGCGACGCTTTGGACGGCACAGCCTCCGGGGTTCCGGTTCTATCCAGCAATGGCATGGCGAACGGCCTCGATGATCCGGGTTTGACAGTCCGGGGTCAGATAGGGGTGCATGGGCAGGCTCAAGACCTCCTCGGCCAGCCGGTCGCTGACGGGCAGGCCGTTGCCGGCAACCGGGTAGCCGCGATAGGCCGTCTGCCGGTGCAGCGGCTTGGGATAGTAGACGGCGGTCGGGATCCCGGCCTCCTTCAGGCGGGCGGCGACGGCGTCGCGCCGGCCGCCATCAATGCGCAGCGTGTACTGCGCCCACACCGAGACCATCCCTTCCGGCACCACCGGGACCACGGCCACGTCGGCCAGGGCCTCGCCGTAGCGGCGGGCCACGGCGTTGCGGGCTTCGATCTCGTCGGGGAAGATCTTCAGCTTTTCGATCAGCACGGCGGCCTGGATGGTGTCGAGCCGGCCGTTCACGCCGATGCGGACGTTGTCGTACTTGTCGCTGCCCTGGCCATGCACCCGCAGGCTGCGCAGCGTCGCGGCCAACTCGTCGTCGCCGGTGAAGATGGCGCCGCCGTCGCCGTAGCAGCCCAGGGGCTTGGCCGGGAAGAAGCTGGTGGTGGCGACGTCGCCGATGGTCCCCGACCGGCGGCCCTTGCAGACCGAGCCGAAGCCCTGCGCGGAATCGGCCATCAGCCACAGGCCGTGCGCCGCGCAGATCGCCTTTATGGCATCGTAGTCGGCCGGCAGGCCGAACAGGTCCACGGCAATGGCCGCGACGGGGCGCAGCCCTTCCCGCACGGCCCGGGCGATCCCCGCCTCCAGGCTGGCCGGTGCCATGTTGAAGGTGTCCGGCAGCACGTCCACGAACACCGGGGTGGCGCCGACCAAGGCGACCACCTCGGCGGTGGCGGCGAAGGTGAAGGACGGGCAGAACACTGCGTCGCCCGGCCCCACGCCCTTGGCCCGCAGCGGCAGCATCAGGGCGTCGGTGCCGTTGGAGCAGGAGATGACGTGCCGGGCGCCGCAGAACGCCGACAGGTCGGCCTCAAGCTGCTTGACCTCCGGCCCCATGATGTAGCCGCCATGGTCGATCACCCGCAGCACCGCCTCGTCGATCCGCGCGCCCAGACGCCGCCGCTGGGCGGCGAGGTCGATGAAGGCGATCAGCTCGGCCGCGGCCGACGGGTTGCTGTCCGGCATCACACCACCTCTTCCAACTGATCCTCGCCCACTTCGCGATAGCGGCGGCCGGAGGCCGGGCACACCAAATCCGGCCCCAGCCGTTCGCCGGTGTGGCTCATCCAGCCGATCCGCCGGGCCGGCACGCCAGTCATCAGCGCGAAGGCCGGGACGTCCCGGGTCACCACCGCGCCAGCGCCGATGAAGGCGTATTCGCCGACGGCCACGCCGCAGACGATGGTGCAGTTGGCCCCCAGCGTGGCGCCGCGGCGCACCAGCGTGTCGCGGTACTCGTTCTTGCGCGGCACTTCGGAGCGCGGGTTGTGGACGTTGGTGAAGACGCAGGACGGGCCGCAGAAGACACCGTCCTCCAGCGTGACGTTGTCGTAGACCGACACGTTGTTCTGGATCTTCACCGTGTTGCCGATGCGCACCGCGTTGCCGATGAACACGTTCTGCCCGAGCGAGCAGTCCGCGCCGATGACGGCGCCGCCGCACACATGGGTCCAATGCCAGATCCGCGTGCCCGCGCCGATGCGGGCCCCTTCATCGACGATCGCGGTCTGGTGAGCGGTCCAGCCCTGCCCGGTCGGGGTGCCGCTCATCACAAGGCCCCGGCTTGGGCCAGCCCCGGCAGCCGGGCGCAGAAGGGATGGTAGTCCCCGCGCAGCCCGACGGGGCGCGCCTGGCGGATTTCGAACACCGTTTCGATGGCGGTGCGGGCGTCGTCCAGGCCGTGGCCGTTGCCTTTCAGGATGTCGGCGTAGGTGGTGGTGTGCAGGTCGGTGAAGCCCTCGCTGAACTCCAGCTCTTCGCCATCGATGAGGATCGAGCGGTAGGTCCGCTTGCCCGCCGCCTTGGCCTGTTCCGGCAGGTGGTCGGCGTTGATGGACAGGAACCAGCGCACCCGCGCCCGCTCGAACTCCAGATAGCCGGCCGCGACGTCGCGCTCGTGCACATGCACCACGCTTTCGCGGCGCGGCCCGAACACCCAGGCGAGCATGTCGAAGAAATGGACGCCGATGTTGGTGGCGATGCCGCCCGACCGCTCGACGGCCCCCTTCCAGCTCACGTAGTACCAGTGGCCGCGCGACGTCAGATAGGTCAGATCGACGTCGAACACCTTGTCCGGGGGAGCGGCGGCGATCTTGTCGCGCAGGGCCTTGATGGCGTCATGGTGGCGAAGCTGCAGGATGTTGTAGATGCGGCAGCCGGATTCGGACTCGATTTCGGACAGGGCATCGACGTTCCACGGGTTCAGCACCAGCGGCTTTTCGCAGATGGCGTGCGCCCCGCTGCGCAGGGCGAAGCGGATGTGGGCGTCGTGCAGATAGTTGGGCGAGCAGATCGCCACGTAATCGACGGGCTCGCTCTTGCGCCGCAGCATATCGATGTGGCGGTCAAAGCGTTCGAACTCGGTGAAGAAGTCGGCTTCGGGAAAATAGCTGTCGATGACGCCGACGTTATCGTTGGGGTCGAGCACCGCGGCCAGCACATTGCAAGTGTCCTTGATCGCCTTCATATGGCGCGGCGCGATGTAGCCGGCAGCACCGATCAGTGCGAAACGTTTCATGGTATGAGTCTTCCCGTTTCCCGAAGGTGGCCCGGATCTCTCCGGTTCCGAACGATGTCGGCTGCGCGGCCATGCTACCGCGGTCCGGGTGAAGTCACCCGGACCGCGGTGGTTGCGACAGACGCCTCCAGAGCCGGGCCAAGGCCGCCGGAAGCGGGGTCCGGGTCAGCCGGCCCGGACCTTCGAAACTGGCAGTTCCGCCCGCACCTCGCAGCCGAGCAGAGTCAAAAGGACGCGCACACGCTCGCTGTCGGCCAGGCTCTCCAGCCGGCCGGCGAGTTCGGCGAACGGGCCGGTCTTGATCCGCACCGCGTCGCCGGGCGCCAGCGGTGGGACGGCCGGGGCTTCCGGCTCGATCGGCCCCTGCGCTTCGCGGACCCGCAAGGTCTCGATCAGCTCGTCGGGGATCCGGGCCGGGCGGTCGCCGTGCCGCAGCAGATCGACGACGCCGACGGTGGACAGGATGGGCCGCCAGCGGGCCGTCAGCAGATCCAGGGCCACGAACAGGTAGCGCGGGAAGAGCGGGCAATACACCGTCTCCTGCCGGCGCGCGTGCCGGCGCGTGGTCCGGTAGCGCGGCAGATAGGTCGCGAAGCCCTGGCGCTGCAAATGGCTGACGGCGTTCGCCTCGGCGGCGGGATGGGTGAACACCACGAACCAGCCGGTCATGCCGCCGCCTCCTTCCGCAGGGAGGCGACGGCAACCCCGAGCAGCCGGGGCACGAACACATGCCGCTCGCCCAGACCGGCGGCGTATGCCAGATCCAGCGCGCCGCGACCATGTCGGCCGGGGCCCGCATGCCGGTCACCAGGATCGCGTCGAAGGCGGGCGGAACCGCGACCACCGGGCGGCCGGCGCAGTGCGCCCCCACCGCCGCGGCATCGACGACCGCCACGATCTCCACTCCCGCCTCCGTGGAACTCAGCACCGCGATTTCGGCAAGGTCGCTGCTGCCCAGCAGGACGACGCGGTTCCAGCCGCTGCGCCGGCACTCCGTCAGCAGCTCACTGCACTGCGTTCGGGCCGTGCGGAAGAAGGCCAGGGAAATCGCAAGGTACTCGGCCGTCAGCCGGCCCTTCTCGGCGAAACCGGTGGGCGTCAAGTAATAGGCGTAGCGGTTCAGGGGCACCGAGCCGATCTTGACCAGCCCCTTGCGCACGCACCGGCGCAGATAGGTGTTGGCGAGACCGAGGGCGATCCCAAGCTCGCTGGCAAGCCCGCGCTGGGTGAGATGGCTGTCGCGTTCGACGGCCTCCAGCACTCCGAGCACAATGCGAATGTTTCGATCGTCGTTCACGCGGGGCTGCACGGGCCATCATATCCGGTTGGTCGGCTTGCCGGCCGCAGGCTGACCTTCGTCGGAGTGGTGTACCCCGTTCACGCCGTGAACGTCAACCGCGTTCACGGCGTGAACGCGATGTCGCAGCCCCAGTGGAACGGCGGCGGCCTATCGCCTGACGTTGCGGACGGTATTCGGGACGCCGCGAACCAGAGAGGGTTGGCAGGACGGCCCCCATGCTATAAACCGCGCCCTACGGAAATGGTCGAAGCATAGCTGGAGGCACTATGAGCCACGGGCGCAACATATCGGTCATCCACCCCGGACTCCGAGATCCCCACCGACCACGCCATCGTCGCCACCCTGTACCGCACCGCGATTCGCGAGAAGGTGCGGTACATCATCAGCGGCTCGAACTTCGTCACCGAGATGATGGTTCCTGCGGCGTGGTCGAACGGCCATACGGATTGGAAATACATCCGTACCGTCAACCGGATGTTTTCCGGGCACCGGCTCCGGACATTTCCGCATTACACGTTCTTCGACCTGCGCATCCGCTTCCCGGTCCTGAAAGGTATTCGGGACATCCAAATCCTGAATTATGGCGATTATGACAAGTTCAAGGCCATGGAAACCATGCAGCGGGAACTTGGTTGGGTGAATTACGGCGGCAAGCATTACGAATCGATCTATACCCGCTTCTACCAAGGCTACATTCTTCCGGCCAAGTTCGGCTTCGATAAGCGTCGCTCCCACCTATCGTGCTTGATCAACGACGGCCGCATCACGCGGGATCAAGCCCTGGCCGAGATCCAGCGCCCCCCTTGATGAGGAGCAGGTGCGCCACGACCGGGTCTTTGTGCTGAAAAAACTGGGCCTCACCGAAGAGGAGTTCGCCGGGATCATGGCCGCCCCGCCCCTGCGTTTCGAGGACTATCCTTCCTACCAGCGTTCCTTCGACCATAACCCCTGGTGGCGCGCCGCGATGGATGTGATGATCCGTACCAAACGGCTCGGGATCCGGTTCGGTCTTTTCCGGCGGAGCGCGTGACATCGTGAAGAGCCGTCATGCGGGGAGCGGACTCTCCCAACCGCAGACCGGCGCCT
>NZ_BAAAEP010000069.1:0-18619 GCF_039523075.1 Caenispirillum bisanense | reverse complement strand
CCGCGCCCGCGCCCGCCGGCGGCCATCGGCCGCTGGCGCCCCCCCCCACCCGCCAGCGCACCACCCGCCCGCCGGCGCCGGTGCGCCCGCCGCCGGGCCCGGCCACGGCTGCGCCGGCTCCGGCCGGGCGCCTGCGCGGCCGCCGCACCGGCGCCGTCGGGCGGGTGGTGCGCGAGCGCTTCGCCGATGTCTGGCACATCCTGGCGGCGCTCTACATCATCGCGGTCTATGCGGTGTGGGCGCTGTCGGTGGAAGGCGGCTTCGAGTACATCGTGCGCGCCACCCTGCTCAGCGCCGTGGTCATCGCCCTGGCGGTGGCCGCCGTCACCGTGCTGTCGCGCGGGGTGGACAAGCTGTTCCACATCGCCGAGGACGTGAAGACCCGCTTCCCCGGCATCGAGAAGCGCGCCAACCGCTATACCCCGCTGCTGCACACGGCGGTGCGCATGGTGGTGTTCGTCATCGCCTTCGGCGCCATCCTGCAGGTGTGGGGCGTCGGCGTGGTGGAGGCGCTGACCAGTGATGCCGGTCGCCGCTTCGCCGGGGCCGTGCTGACCATCGCCATCGTGCTGACCATCAGCCTGATCCTGTGGGAGTTCGCGTCCTCCGCCATCGAGCGCTACCTCAGCAGCACCGACGGCAACGGCAACGTGGTGGAGCGGTCCGCCCGCGCCAAGACGCTGCTGCCGCTGGCCCGCAACATCCTGATGGTGGTGATGATCGTCATCGTCAGCCTGGTGGTGCTGTCGGAGCTGGGGGTGAACATCGCGCCGCTGCTGGCCGGTGCTGGCGTCATCGGCCTGGCGGTCGGCTTCGGCTCGCAGAAGCTGGTGCAGGACATCATCACCGGCGCCTTCATCCTGTTCGAGAACGCCGTGTCGGTGGGCGACGTGGTGTCGGTGGGCGGATTCTCGGGTGTGGTGGAGGGCATGACGGTGCGCTCCATCCGCCTGCGCGACCTCAGCGGCACCGTCCACACCATCCCGTTCTCGGCGGTGGACAAGGTGTCGAACATGACCAAGGACTTCAGCTACTACCTGCTCGACGTCGGGGTCGCCTACCGCGAGGACACCGACGAGGTGGTGGAGGTCTGCAAGGGCATCCTGGAGGAAATGCGCCAGGAGCCGGACCACGCCGTCAACATCCTGGAGCCGCTGGAGGTCATCGGCGTCGACCGCTTTGCCGACAGCGCCGTCATCGTCCGCTTCCGCATCAAGACGCTGCCCATCAAGCAGTGGTCCACCGGCCGCGAGTTCAACCGCCGCATGAAGAAGAAGTTCGACGAGCTGGGAATCGAGATCCCGTTCCCGCACCGCACCGTCTACTTCGGCGAGGACAAGCGCGGCGGCGCCCCGCCGGCCCGCCTGCAGGTGGAAGGGATGCCGCGCGCCGGCGGCGACGGTCCGGCGGCGCCGCCCCCGGCCAACGATCCCGGCGGCAGCGCCCTGCCGGCCTGACCGGCGGCGCCCTTGCCGGCAGCACCGGCGGCGCGGGGCACGGATAAGCCCCCGCCGCCGGTCTGCCTTGCCCGGCCGCCCCTGGACTTGGGCCCCTGGACTTGGCCCCCTGGACTTGGAGGGTGGCGCGCCCTATAAACCGGGCATGATGACCACCGCTCCGCTCGCCTTCCTGAAGATGCACGGGCTCGGCAACGATTTCGTGATCGTTGACCGCCGCGCCGACGCACGCCCGCTGCCGGCCGCCGCCATCGCCGCCATCGGCAATCGCCGCACCGGCGTCGGCTGCGACCAGTTCATCACCCTGTCGCCCGGCGACGGCGAGGTCGACGTGGTCATGGGCATCTTCAACGGCGACGACGGCAGCGCCGCCGGCGCCTGCGGCAACGCCACCCGTTGCGTCGCCCACCTGCTGATGGAGGAAACCGGCAAGGCTGAGGTCGCCATCCGCACCGCCGCCGGCATCCTGCGCGGCTGGCGCGATGCCGCCTCCGGCCTCGTCACCGTCGACATGGGTCCGGCCCGGCTGGACTGGCAGCAGATCCCGCTGGCCGAGCCGCGCGACACCCTGAACGCCGGCCTGTCGGTCGGGCCGCTGCACGATCCGGTCTGTGTCTCCATGGGCAATCCGCACGCGGTGTTCTTCGTGCCCGACGTGGCGGCGGTGGATCTGCCGGCGGTCGGCCCGCAGGTGGAGCGCCACCCCCTGTTCCCCGAGCGCACCAACGTCGAGATCGTGCAGGTGATCGACCGCGGCCATGTTCGCATGCGGGTGTGGGAACGCTCCGCCGGCATCACCATGGCCTGCGGCTCCGGCGCCTGCGCGGTGGGCGTCGCCTGCGTGCGGCGCGGCCTCACCGACCGGCGGGTGGAGGTGATGCTCGACGGCGGCCCGCTCATCATCGAATGGCGCGAGGCCGACGGCCATGTGCTGATGACCGGCCCGGTCGCCACCGCCTTCGCCGGCCAGATCGATCCCGGCCTTCTCCCGGTTCCGGCATGACCATGACCAAGCGCCTCGACCCGCAGGTCGTCACCTTCGGGTGCCGCATGAACACCTACGAGTCGGAGGTGATGCGCGACCACGCCCGCGCCGCCGGCCTGGGCGATGCCATCATCGTCAACACCTGCGCCGTCACCAAGGAGGCGGAGCGTCAGGCCCGCCAGGCGGTGCGCAAGCTGCGGCGGGAAAACCCCAACGCCCGCATCATCGTCACCGGCTGCGCCGTGCAGGTGAACGCCGACCTGTGGGCTGGCATGCCGGAGGTCGACCGCGTGCTCGGCAATGCCGAGAAGCTGAAGGCGGAGAGCTACGCGCCCGGCCTCAACCAGCAGATCCTGGTCGACGACATCATGACGGTGCGCGAAACCGCCGAGCACCTGCTGTCCGGGTTCGAGGGCCACACCCGCGCCTTCGTCCAGGTGCAGCAGGGCTGCGACCACCGCTGCACCTTCTGCATCATCCCCTATGCCCGCGGGCCCAACCGCTCCGTCGCCATGGGCCGCATCACCGAGCAGGTGCGGGCGCTGGTGGAGAACGGCTACAAGGAAGTGGTGCTGACCGGCGTCGACATCACCGCCTACGGCCAGGACCTGCCGGGCCAGCCGCCGCTGGGGCAGATGGTGCGCCGGCTGCTCGCCAACGTGCCCGAGCTGCCGCGCCTGCGCCTCACCTCCCTCGACCCGGTGGAGGTGGACGACGACCTGCTCGACCTCATCGGGCGGGAGCCGCGCCTGATGCCGCATTTCCACCTGTCGGCCCAGGCCGGCGACGACCTCATCCTCAAGCGCATGAAGCGCCGCCACCTGCGCCACCATGTGATCGAGCTGGCCGACCGCATCCGCGCCCTGCGCCCCGACGCGGTGCTGGGCGCCGACATCATCGCCGGCTTCCCCACCGAGACCGACGAGCACTTCGAGAACTCCCTGCGGCTGGTGGACGAGGCGGGGCTGACCCACCTGCATGTGTTCCCCTATTCCTCCCGCCCCGGCACGCCCGCCGCCCGCATGCCGGCGCTGCCCGGCGACGTGGTGAAGGTGCGGGCGGCGCGGCTGCGGGCCAAGGCGGCGGCGGTGATGGGCGACTACCTCGCCTCGCGCGTTGGCAGCATGGCGCGGGTGCTGGTGGAGGAACCGGGCCACGGCCACTGCGAGCATTACGTGCCGGTGCGGCTGCCGGAAACGGCGCCGGTCGGTGAGATCGTGACCGTCCGGCTGACCGCCGTCGACGGCGACACCCTGACGGGAGACCCCTGCGCGTGACCGACGAGACGAAGCGCCCCGAAGGCTCCGACGGCGACACCGACAAGCCGAAGAAGCGGGGGTTCTTCTCCCGTCTGTTCGGCCGCGGTGACGAGCCCGAGGTCCGCCCCGCCGACGCCCTTGCCGACCGCCCGGAAGACCCCGCCGAAGGCAGCCGCGAGGCGGGGGAAGGCGCCGACGAGCCCGGCCGGCCGCCGGTCACCGCCCTGCTGGACGCCGACGCCACCGCGCCCGAGGTGCCCCCCGACGACCATCGCCTGCCCGACCACGACCAGCCCGCCGAAGGCGGTGAGGCGGCGGTCGAGGCCGACCTGCCGGAGCCTGAGCCTGAGCCTGAGCCGGAGGTGGAGCCCGAGGCGGAGGTGGAGGCGGCGCCCGAGCCCGAGCCCGAGCCGCCGGCCACCAAGAAAAGCTGGTTCGCCCGTCTGCGCGACGGGCTGGCGCGGTCCTCCAGCAAGCTGACGGAGGGCATCACCGGCCTGTTCCTCAAGCGCAAGCTGGACGACGAGGCGCTGGAGGAACTGGAAGACCTGCTCATCACCGCCGACCTGGGGGTGACGACGGCGGCCAAGCTGACCGCCTCGCTCGCCAAGGAGCGGTTCGGCCGCGACGTGACCGGCGAGGAAGTCCGCAAGGCCTTCGCCGAGGACATCGCCGAGATCCTGGAGCCGGTGGCCCGCCCGCTGGTCATCGACCGGGCGAAGAAGCCGCATGTGGTGCTGGTGGTGGGGGTCAACGGCTCGGGCAAGACGACGACCATCGGCAAGCTGGCGCACCAGTGGCGCGACGAGGGCCTGAGCGTGATGATCGCCGCCGGCGACACCTTCCGCGCCGCCGCGGTGGAGCAGCTGAAGGTGTGGGGCGACCGCACCGGCGCCCCCGTCATCGCCCGCGACACCGGCGCCGACGCGGCGGGGCTGGCGTTCGACGCGCTGAAGGAGGCCCAGGCGGCGGGCGCCGACGTGCTGCTCATCGACACCGCCGGGCGCCTTCAGAACAAGAAGGGCCTGATGGACGAGCTGCAGAAGATCGTCCGCGTGCTGAAGAAGATGGACCCCGACACGCCGCACGACACCCTGCTGGTGCTGGACGCCACCGTCGGCCAGAACGCCCACAGCCAAGTGGAGGTGTTCAAGGAGATGGTGAACGTGACCGGCCTGGTGATGACCAAGCTGGACGGCACCGCCAAGGGCGGCGTGGTGGTGGCGCTGGCCGACCGCTTCGGCCTGCCGGTCCACTTCATCGGCGTCGGCGAAACGGCCGAAGACCTGCGGCCGTTCAAGGCCGAGGACTTCGCGCGCGGGTTGATGGGGGTTTAGGGGGCTACGGCCCCGGCCCCGCGCGCCGTACCGATCCAGGGGAACGGAGGCGCGCGATGCCCGACACACCAAAGTACGAAACGAACTTCCACGCCTGGACCCAGGTCCAGGCGGCGCGCCTGTGCATGCTGCGGGCGGTCTCGATGGGGAGCGGTTGGCGGAGGAGATCGAGGGCCTGGGGGAGGCGCAGGTCTTCCGGGTTTCCGGCCTGTTGTGACGGACGCTGTTCGCTCTGGTGGGCACTGGTACGACGACGCGGTTACCTGCCGGGGCGACGCCGTCCTCGCCTTTTCTCCGGGCCTGCGCCAGCGCATCTGCCTTGACCGCATCTGGAAGCTCGCTTGCACCGGTGCTGCGGCATCGTTAGCCGTACATGGCGGCCCAGTCCGGCTGTTGCTGAAGACCAACCTGGTCACGCTGGACGCCCTTCTGCCACCGGCCTTCCATCCAGCCTCCACATTTTCAGGTCGAAGCGTCCAGGGTGGATGACGGCGCGCAGCGGGCTTCCTACTATATCGGTAATTGCCTCTGCCTCATTTTACTCTCAAGAGACGCGATGTCTTGGTCGTCAGGCTTACCTATTAATAGCGGGCTCTCTGGGTCATGAGCCTGATAACCGTTTTTTGCTTTCGTAGGCGTCGGCGTCGCATAGCAATAGGCGCACCCATGCAGGCAGCTGTTGTAGGTTCCGATGTCTATGCTCTTAACGCAGCCGCACTCCTCTCTCTGGCCGCTGTCTTTCTCGCTGGAGACAATGACGCCACAGGCTCTTTTTAAAAGATCGTCATCAATGCACTTTCCATGGCTAATCCCAATGCCACTTAAGTCTATTTTTTCTGCGCAAGTTTGGATCTCCATATCCCGAGAAACGGAGATAGACTTCATGAATGCGCAAAGTTCTGCGGCGTGCCACTCGGTTTCGACGATATCGTGATAATTTAAGCCGTCTATCTTCTTCAAGTTTCTTTCAGTGCCTTTATATAAATCTACAAAACTTATCACGACCCTTCGAGTATAGCCGGACAGACTCCTCGAGAGCGTATCAAACTGGCGTTTGTGGGCGCTGATGTCGCATAGGTTCGAGACAAGAATCGGATCATAACGCCATATAACCCGTTCGGGCCCAATCAAGTCGCTAAGTTTCTTGAAAGTCTCCACGGCTTGATCTGCGGTCGGAACCGATGGCTCAATTTTCCGGCCATACCCTGTTATTGTATACTGAAAATAATAACGGTATCCGTAGCTGTCTATTTCCGCCAGTCTTGGCAATAATTGTCGTGGGTTCCTAGTCCAAAATACGATCGCATCTACGTCGTCGAGATGAAGGGATACGCGCTGTATGCTCCGATAGTTCCAGGGGCTGCGAATCATAAGGTATCCAGCCGCGAGCCGGTTCATAAACCAATCTGTATAGAACGCGGGTATATCGGTTCTGCGGCTGGCGCTTATGATCATCTAGTATACTCCAGGATCGAGAAGCGAGTTCTTCCGGTAGTCAGTATCGGGCTTCTTTTTGCGTCGCAGTCGGTGCATTCCGACTTGGAGTTTTCAGCGCAAGGTTTCAACCATTCATTGGGATACACGAAATCAGGATAGTAAGTTCTCAGTCCGATGCCGTCACCTCCGAAAGAGCAAGCCGAAGCAGGATCGTCGTCGCATCCGAAACCTGCGTGGATCATCGTGTCGTGAACTATTGTTGTTAAGTCTGTCCTGGCCGGTTCCGTTGCGTCGGCAGTTGCGTATGAGACCACCAGGAATACCCGCCGCTTGTGTGTCTTTGCAAGTTTTTGCGCAAAGCCTCTGAGAATGCCAGCTCCGGACTCGTCTATGTCGGTTATGGACTTGGGAAGCCACACGAGATCAGCTGCGTGAAGGTCACCGGCCGGTATATCTTGAACAGCGATATTGTGTACGGACCTGTTTTCACGTGCCTCCGGCAGGTGTTCAAGGGCCTTCCAAGCGACCGCATCGTAACCGCGGTATATGAAAGCGGTAGTCAGGGAATGAGCTAAGGCATAGTAGTCTTGGCAGAGGCCGCAACCGAGCGAGAGCACATTCAACGGGTCGCACTGGGTTTTAGGTAGTCTAGGAAGGAGGTGTTCAGATACGATATGACAATACTCCAGGTAATACGCAGCGAAATACCGCAGCCCGTAAAGCAGTTGGTATTCGTAAGAAGGGTAGTGCTTGTTTTTCGGGCGACTGTCTGCACACGTGCAGAGGCTACCTGCTGGTGCTTGCTCGCGGAGCGCAGTCAAGACGGTGGTTATAAAGGAACCGTGGCTCATAGGCTGCCTGCCTGATCTAGTTTAGATGCCCGTGCGTCGTTAATCTGCACGTTTTGATGACTTAGTTTCTCATGCTCTCCCTCTAAATGTCTAAAACCGATCTGTTGAATAATATTATTTGCGGCACGCCTTGTGGTTGCGGTTGTGGCATATCTGCCCCGCCGCGACCTTACGGCTTCGTTTGGGGGCGGCCTATAAATTGGTCTGATGGCCACGCCAGGGCGTGTCCAAGTCTTGCGCCTATTGCCTATTCTGGGAACTTTCCGCGAGGCGCCCCCTCTGAGAACACGATTCTGAAGCTCGGAGGCAACCCCTCCACGCGGGTGCGGGCCGCAGCCCGCGCGCGGCACGCGCATGGGCGCCGCTCAGCCGGCGGCGCAACTCGGTCCAGGCTCGGGAAGGTCGGCGGCGCGGGGGCGGCGGGGTCGCCCTCCCGGAGGAGGGGATCGCGGGGTGGGAGGGCGGAGCAGGCCCGCCGCCCCCGGCCGTGGCCGGCGTCCGCCCGTTCGGGGGAAGTGGAGCCCGGCGGGGGAGGGGGGCTCCGGGCGGGTGCCGGGTCGTCTCGATGCAGGGGGCTCGCCGGGGAGGGGGCCGGGGAGGCCGTCCTGATCGCTGACATCACCCTACCGTCGGGCCCGCCACCGCTCCAATTGGAAGTCCTGCCGGTTTTCAGCGATCCGCCCGATCAAACCGCGGCCCG
This sequence comes from Caenispirillum bisanense, assembly GCF_039523075.1. NCBI lineage: Bacteria > Pseudomonadati > Pseudomonadota > Alphaproteobacteria > Rhodospirillales > Novispirillaceae > Caenispirillum > Caenispirillum bisanense. The sequence goes on along the minus strand of NZ_BAAAEP010000069.1, from coordinate 10,593 downwards.
GCGAGGCCTCTCCGCCGCCCCGATGGGCGCCAGGAAGCCGAGGAACTGGTCGGTCACCGTCTCCCACGAGAAGCCGCAGGCGTGCGTCCGGCAGCGCTCCGGCGGGATGTTCAGGGCGGCGAGGGCGGCGGTGCGCAGGTCGTCGTCCAGCACGCCGGCGCCGCTCTGCCCCAGCACGTCGGTCGGGCCGGTGACGGGGAAGGCGGCGACGGGCACGCCGCAGGCCAGCGCCTCCAGCATCACCAGGCCGAAGGTGTCGGTGCGGCTCGGGAAGACGAAGGCATCGGCGGCGCTGTAGCAGGCGGCCAGTTCGGCGTCGCCGTTGGCGATGTGGAACAGGGTGTCGGGGAAGCGCTTCATGTAGTCGCCGCGGCTCGGCCCGTCGCCCACCACCACCTTGCTGCCCGGCAGGTCGAGGGACAGGAAGGCCGGCAGGTTCTTGTCCACCGTCACCCGTCCGACATAGAGGAACAGCGGCCGCGGCAGGTGGGGGAAGGCATCCTTGGGGCCGGGGCGGAAGGTCTCCACATCCACCCCGTGGCTCCATTCCACCACGTTATGGTAGCCCTCCGCCCGCAGCTCGCGGAAGACGGAGGGAGAGGGCGCCAGCACCGCCCGCGACGGCGCGTGGAAGCGGCGGATCCAGGCCCGCAGCATGGGCAGCGGCATGCGGGTGCGGGCGTGCACGTATTCCGGGAACTTGGTGTGATAGGCGGTGGTGAACGGCGCCCCGCGCTTCAGGCACCACGCCCGCGCCACCTGCCCGAGCGGCCCTTCGGTGGGGATGTGCACGGCCTCCGGCGCGAAGTCCTCCAGCAGGCGGGCGACGCGGCGGCCGGCGAACAGGGCGAGGCGGATCTCGCTGTAGGTCGGCAGCGGCACGGTGACGAACTGGTCGGGGCTGATGACCAGCACCTCATGCCCGCGCGCCACCAGGCGGTCGTGCAGGGAGCCGAGCACGCGCACCACGCCGTTGCGCTGCGGGTACCAGGCGTCGGTCACGATGGCGATACGCACCGGATAAGCCCTCGCTGTGCTTGTGAAGTGCTGCGGAAGCTATCGGGCGCGGCGGCGGCGCAGTCCAGTGAAGGTACGGTGACGGTGCGGGCGCAGTGCGCGGCTTCAGCCGCCGGCCAGCAGGTCGTCGAGGGCATCGCGGTCCGGCGCGTCGATGACCCGGGCGGCGATGTCGAAGGAGAAGCCGGCCCGCGCCATGGCCGCCAGTTCCTTCAGGCGCCGCTCGGCCGGATCGGCGGCGGCGGCGCGGAGGCCGAGGGCAGGGCGGCGGAAGGGGCCGAAGCCGCGCCGGCGGGCGAAGGCGATGGCGGCGGCCACGTCGGGGTTGCCGTCGGTCTCGGCGGACAGATCCTCCACCGCCTCCTCGACCACGGCGGCGGCGACGCCCTTGGCGGCCAGCCGGGCGCGGATGGCGCGGGTGCTGCCGCCCTGGCGGTGCAGGCTGCGGGCGCGGCCGGCCGCATAGGCGGCATCGTCGAGCAGTCCGGCGGCCTGATAGCGCGCCACCAGGGCCTCGACCAGGGCGGCGCCGTCGTCGCGGTCGGTGCCGTGCTCGCGGGCCGACAGCTCCACCTTGCGCAGCAGCACCCGGCGCAGGTTGGCGGCGCTGGTGGCGAACCGCTCCAGGTAGTAAAGGGCGGCATTCTCCAGGTAGTCCGCCGTCACCTTGCGCGGCCGCTTGCGGCGGCGGGCGGCGGTGGCGTCGGCTGCGGCGGGTGGGGTGATTTTCTCCGTCATGCCGCCTATGTTATCGGGCTCGCGCCGCCGCGTCAGCAGACAGTCCAGCCAGGAGCCCTCGCCGTGACCCCCACCACCGTTCCGCCCAGCCCCCGCCGCATGGGCCGCGTCAACTGGCGCGGCGCCTGGGAGCTGTACCTGAAGGAGGTGCGGCGGTTCGTGAAGGTCTACCTGCAGACCATCGCCTCGCCCATCGTGACGACGCTGCTGTTCCTGGCCATCTTCGCCCTGGCGCTCGGCCGGCAAGTGCCGGACAGCGGCGGCGTGTCGTTCATCGAGTTCCTGGCGCCGGGCCTCATCATCATGGCGATGGTGCAGAATGCCTTTGCCAATACATCGTCGTCGATGGTGATTTCCAAGGTGCAGGGCAACATCGTCGATGTGCTGATGCCGCCCCTGTCGGCGGCGGAACTGACGGCGGCCTATGCGCTCGGCGGCACCACCCGCGGCGTGGTGGTGGGCATCGCGACCACGGCGGCGATGGCGTTCTTCGTGCAGCTGCACCTGCATGATGCGCTTTATATTGTCTATCACGGGGTGATGGCGTCGCTGATGCTGTCGCTGCTCGGCCTCATCGGCGGCATCTGGGCGGACAAGTTCGATCACATCGCGGCGGTGACCAACTTCATCGTCACGCCGCTGTCGTTCCTGTCGGGCACCTTCTACAGCATCGAGCGGCTGCCGGAGCATCTGCAGTTCCTCGCCCACCTGAACCCGTTCTTCTACATGATCGACGGCTTCCGCTACGGCTTCATCGGCCACCCCGACGCCATGCCGCTTACCGGCCTGGCGGTGGTCGCCGCCACCAACGTGGTGCTGCTGGCGGTGACCTACGTCATGTTCCGGACCGGGTACAAGCTGAAGGCGTGACGGGTGGCCCAAGCCTCCCGTCCGGCTTGACAAACCCCCGCAGAGGCCGGATAGTCCACCGCTTTCCGAGGGACTTGTGTCCCCACCAGAGGCCTGGAAAGCGATGACCATTCCCGCCCTCATGCCCACCTACGGCCGTGCCGACGTCGCCTTCGAGCGCGGCGAAGGGTGTTGGCTGATCGCCACCGACGGCCGCCGGTACCTCGATTTCGGGTCGGGCGTGGCGGTGAACAGCCTTGGCCATTCGCACCCGCATCTGGTGCAGGCGATCCAGGCGCAGGCGGCGCAGGTCATCCATACCTCCAACCTCTACCGGGTGCCGGGGCAGGAACGGGCGGCGGCGCGGCTGGTGGCGAATACCTTCGCCGACACCGTGTTCTTCAACAACTCCGGCGCCGAGGCGCTGGAAATGGCGATCAAGATCGCCCGCCGCCATCACCAGAGCCAGGGCTCCGACCGCTATCGCGTCATCGTCGCGCGGCAGGCCTTCCACGGCCGCACGCTGGCGACCGTGGCCGCCGGCGGGCAGGAGAAGCACCTGGCCGGCTTCGCGCCCATGGTGGAAGGCTTCGACCGCGTCGGCTTCGGCAATCTGAACGAGGCCCGCCAGGCCGTCGGCGACCTGACCGCCGCCGTGCTGGTGGAGCCGGTGCAGGGCGAAGGCGGCATCCGCACCGCCGATGCCCAGTACCTGCAGGGCCTGCGCGCCATGTGCGACGAATACGGCCTGCTGCTGATGCTTGATGAAGTGCAGACCGGCAACGGCCGCACCGGCAAGCTCTACGCCCACGAATGGGCCGGCATCACGCCGGACGTGATGGCGACCGCCAAGGGCCTCGGCGGCGGCTTCCCGGTCGGCGCCGTGCTGGCGACCGAAAAGGCGGCGGCCTGCATGACCGCCGGCACCCACGGCTCCACCTTCGGCGGCAATCCGCTGGCCATGGCGGCGGTCAATGCGGTGCTCGACGTGCTGCTGGAAGACGGCTTCCTGGACCGCGTGCAGGCGATCGGCGCCTTCCTGCGCGACCGGCTGGAGCGGCTGGCCGCCCGCCACCCGGCGGTGATCGAGGAGGTGCGCGGCCTCGGCCTGATGCTCGGCCTCCGGCTCGCCCCCGCCATCACCAATACGGACTTTGTGAGCAAGGCCCTGAGCCACGGCCTGCTCACCGTGCCCGCCGGCGACAACGTCGTGCGTCTGCTGCCCCCGCTGATCGTGGGCGAGGCAGAGGCCGACGCGGCCGTCGACATCCTGGACCGGGTCAGCAAGGAACTGTCCCCGGCAAGCTGAAGCGAGACCACCTCCATGACAGCCCCCAAGCATTTCCTCGACCTCGACCAGTTCGACACCGCCACCCTGCGGGCCATGCTGAAGCTCGGGTCGGACTTCAAGCGAGGGGCTGTCCCGGAGGAGCGCCGACGCCCGCTGGCCGGCCGCACCCTGGCGATGATCTTCGAAAAGCCGTCCACCCGCACCCGCGTCAGCTTTGAAGTGGGCATGCGCCAGCTGGGCGGCGACGTGGTGAACCTGTCCAACGGCGCCAGCCAGCTCGGCCGCGGCGAGACCATCGCCGACACCGCGCGGGTGCTGTCGCGTTATTGCGACGCCATCATGATCCGCACCGACAACCCGGCCAAGCTGCGGGAACTGGCGGAACACGCCACCGTGCCGGTCATCAACGGCCTGACCGACGCCACCCACCCGTGCCAGGTGATGGCCGACGTCATGACCTTCGAGGACCACCGCGGCCCCATCGGCGGCAAGGTGGTGTGCTGGTCGGGCGACGGCAACAACGTCGCCACCTCGTGGGTGCAGGCGGCCGGGCTGTTCGGCTTCGAGATGCGCGTCGCCTGCCCGGAAGGCCGCGAGCCGCCGGCGGCGGTGATCGAATGGGCGCGGCAGCGCGGCGCCACCATCACCCTCGGCCGCGATCCGCAGGCCCTGGTGCAGGGCGCCGATTGCGTTGTCACCGATACCTGGGTTTCCATGCACGAAACCGGCGCCCATCTGCATAACCTGCTGCGCCCCTATCAGGTCAATGCCGCCCTGATGGCCGGCGCCAAGGCCGATGCCCTGTTCATGCACTGCCTGCCCTGCCACCGCGAGGAAGAGGTGACCGCCGAGGTCATCGACGGTCCCCAGTCGGTGGTGTGGGACGAGGCGGAAAACCGGCTCCACGCCCAGAAGGGAATCCTTGCCTGGTGTCTGACCCCGTCGTGACCGACCAGATCGTTCCGTTCCTCATCAACCACGGTGCCTTCCGCGGCCGTCTGGTGCGCCTGGACGCCACCGTGACCACCATCGTCACCCGCCACCAGTACCCCGACCCGGTCGCCACCATGCTGGCCGAGACGGTGGTGCTGGCCGGGGCGCTGGCCGACAGCCTGAAGTACGACGGCATCTTCACCCTGCAGACGCGGTCCGACGGGCCGATCTCGCAGATCGTGGTGGATGTCACCTCCGGCGGCGACGTGCGCGGCGTCGCCCACTTCGATCCCGTGCGCCTGGCGGCGGCGGTGGACAAGGCGGGCGGTGTGGCGGCCATCGGCGACCGGGTGCCGCGCCTGCTCGGGTCCGGCTACCTCGCCTTCACGGTGGACCAGGGGCCGGATACCGAACGCTACCAGGGCATCGTCGAGCTGACCGGCCAGACGGTGGCGGATTGCGCCCACACCTACTTCCGCAACTCCGAACAGCTGGAGACGGCCGTGAAGATCGCCGTCACCCGCGACGAGGCCGGCTGGCGGGCCGGCGGCGTCATGCTGCAGCGCATGCCGCTGCCGTCGGGGTTCACGCCGACGGGGGAGGAAGAGGAGATCATCGAGGATGCGTGGCGCACCGGCGTCATCCTGCTCGGCAGCCTGACCGACGGCGAGCTGCTGGCCGCCGACCTGCCGCCGCAGCAGGTGCTGCACCGCCTGTTCCACGAGCAGGACCTGCGCACCAGCGCCGCCCGCCATCCCCACTTCGGCTGCCGCTGCTCGCGCGAGCGGGTGGCCGCGGCGCTGCGCGGCTTCGGCCGTGACGAGCTGGAAACCATGAAAGTGGACGGGGTGGTGGAAGTGACCTGCGACTTCTGCAGCGAGCAGTATCACTTCTCCGACGCCGACCTGGACGGGCTGGCCGGCCGCAAGAGCGGCTGACCCGCCTTCCCGGCGGTCAAACATGACAAGAAGGGCGCGTCCTGCCGGCGGGACGCGCCCTTTTCGTCATCTGCGGGCGGCCGCGGCGGCGTCCTTGGCGCCCTTGTGGCCGCGGTTCATCAGCACCATCAGCTTTTCCTCCAGCTGCTCGGGCGGGAAGGGCTTGGCGATGTAGGCGGTGACGTCGTGCTTCATGGCCGCCTCCACCGCCGGCTGGGTGGCAAGGGCGGTGACCATCAGGAAGGGCAGGTCGGGGCGGGCGGCGCGCACCTGCTTCAGCACGTCGATGCCCGACAGGCGCGGCATCATCCAGTCGCAGACGATGATGTCGTAGTCGCCTTCATGGCCGCCGAACAGGTCCATGGCCTCCTGCCCGTCGCGGGCCCAGGTCACCGACTGGACGCCCATGTCCGACAGCACCATGCGGATGTAGCCGGCGGCCGCTTCCTCGTCCTCCACCACCAGCACGCGCATGCGGGTGACGTCGACGAAGGGCACGCCGGCGCGGCGCATCTTCTCGCCCAGGGCCATCAGGCGGGCGGCGCCCTCGGCGCTGCTGCCGGCGCCGGCCAGGAACTCGCGGATCACCGTCGGCCGCTGGGCGTAGCGGGTGAGCAGGCCGCGGGCGCGCTTCATGCACTCGCCCTCGGTGAAGGCGCCCTCGGCGCACAGGTCCAGGGTTTCCAGCACCTTCTGCGGCGGCGGCTTGTCCTTCTCGAAGGGGGCGAAGATCTGGTTGGTGCGGATGAAGGTCAGCTGGATCTGATCCATCATCGCCCCCCAGCGGCTGCGGTCCTCGGGCGGGAACAGCGACGCCTTCACCAGCTGCTGCACCTCCGCCACCGACTTCAGCTTCTTCAGGCGGGTCTTGGAACTGTCGAGCAGGCGGCCGGGGAAGTCGCGGTCATCCAGGAAGCTGCGCAGATAATCCTCGACGATGCGGCGGGCATAGTCGCCGTAGACGACGCGCTGCAGCTCGAACAGCGCCACCACCTTTTCCAGCACCGTGCGGCCTTCCAGCAGGTCCTGCAGGGTGCCGACCGACACCAGCCGCGCCACCCGCCGCTCCAGCACCTCGGCGGTGGCGTGGCCGCCGATGAAGGTGTGACCGTCGGTCTTCAGCGCCTCGCCCAGCCGGCCGATCAGCTGCAGTTCCGGCACCAGATGGGCGGCGGCCTGGATGCTGCTGCCGGCGCCGGGCAGCAGGTGATCCTTGCGCCCCAGTTCCCGCTGCAGCGCCGCCAGCAGGCCGGCGCGGGCGCAGGTCATGGTGCCGTCGGCCAGCACCGCCGCCAGCCGCACCACCGCCGGCATGCGGGCGCGCAGCACCGGCTTGCCGTCCAGCAGGTCGCGGTCGAGCAGGGCCTCGCTCTCGCCCAGCAGGCCGAGCATGACCAGCGCATCCTCGATCACCAGCGCCACCGGATCGACCCGCTCGCCGATGTCGTGCAGGGCGCCGGGGCTGCGCAGGACTTCGCCGAGCAGGCTGTCCACCGCCGCCTTGGCCGGCCCGGCGAGCGGTTCCGCCTCCCACAGGGCCAGCAGGCGTTCCACCTTGGTGCCCCAGTCGCGGCCGGCGCCGAGGTACTGGCAGAGCGCGGCATTGACCAGGAACTCCGCCTCCTGCGGCGAGCCGGCCGCCTTGGCCAGCGCTGCCACCTGGGCGGAGAAGCGGCCGGGCTCCGCCTCGGGCGGGCGGCGTTCGGTCAGGCGGGCGCGGGTCTGGCGCTGCACGGCGCCGACCAGATTGGCCAGTTCGCCGATGCGCTGCGACGGCTTCAGGCGCAGGCGCGGGGCCTGCTGGTCGGCGACGTGCTGCAGGGCAAGCTGGTAGCTGCGGTCGTTCTCCACCGCCTTCTGCCAGTGGGGCAGGTGCAGCACCTCCGTCGGGGTGACGTGGTTGCCCTGCAGCCAGCTGACCAGCAGGCGGCCCATCAGCGCCCGCGCCTCGGCGGTGTAGAAGTCGTCCGCCGTGGCGCACACCGGTGCCGACTGCGGTTCGGCGCCGTCGTCGCCGGCGGCTCCTGCTGCATCCTTGTTCATGTGTATCCGTATCCCCCCATGTGTCCCCTCACCGCTCCAGCGCCTGCCGCACCGCCGCCAGCAGGCGGTCGGGATCGACCGGCTTGGCGAGGAAGGTGACGCCGTCGCCCAGTTCCGCCAGCTGCGATTCCGCCGCCGCGGCATAGCCCGATACCAGCACTACGGCCACATCGGGCCTGTCGTCGCGCATTGCGCGTACAAGGTCAAGGCCGCCCAGACCGGGCATGACCACATCGCTGACCACCACGTCGATGCCTTCCGCCTCTTCCCGCCACACCGCGAGGGCTTCCTCGCCGCCGGCGCAGGCGACCACCTCCATGCCGTGTTCCTCCAGCACCAGCCGCAGGTATTCGCGCACCGGCGCCTCGTCCTCGGCCAGCAGGGCGGTGCCCCACAGGTCGGCGACGGGGGCGGCGGCGGCCGGTGCGGCGGCATCGGTGACCGCCTGATCCACCGCCGGCAGGTAGAGGCGGAAGACGGCGCCGTCGCCGGGGCGGCCGTCCACCTCGATGCCGCCGCCGGCCTGGGTGACCATGCCATAGACCATGGGCAGGCCGAGGCCGGTGCCCTTGCCCTGCGCCTTGGTGGTGAAGAAGGGCTCGAAGATGCGGTCCACCGCCTCCGGCGCGATGCCGGTGCCGCTGTCGGTCACCTCCACCACCGCGAAGCGGTCGCCGCGCAGCGACGGCATGCGGTCGCGCAGGCCGGGGTCGGTGGCCAGGCTGACCACGTCGGCGGCGATCACCAGGGTGCCGCCGCCGGCCCCCTTCTCGGCGATGGCGTCGCGGCCGTTGATGGCCAGGTTGACGATGGCCTGGGTGAAGCGGGCGGCATCCACCTCCACCCGCACCGAGTCGACCCGCGCCTCAATGGCGAGCGCCACCGTCTCGCCCAGCACCGGGCGCAGGAAGCTGCGCAGCTGGTGCAGGGTTTCCACCACGTCGAGCACCACCGGCTGGTCGGTGCCGCGGCGGCGGCTGAAGTCGAGCAACTGCCCGGTGAGGGCGGCGGCGCGGTCGGAGGCGCGGATGATCTCGGTCAGGCAGTTGTGGACACGGCGGGCATCGCCCGGCACCCGCTCCGCCATGCGGGCGAAGCCGCCGATGGCGGTGAGCATGTTGTTGAATTCGTGGGCGATGCCGCCCGCCAGCTGGCCGATGGCATCCAGCTTCTGGGCCTGCTGCAGGGCCAGTTCCGCCTGCCGGCGGTCGGTGATGTCGGCCACCACCACCAGGTCGGCGTCGCCGCCTTCCTGCGCCAGCGGATAGCGGCCGATGAGGATGTGGCGCTCGTGACCATGGCCGGGGGCGGGCAGGGTGCGTTCCACCATGGCCTCGACACCGCCGCCGCCGTCGGCGGTGGGCGGCGGCTCGGCGCCCAGCAGGTCGGCGAGGCTGCGGCCAAGCAGGGTGCCGTCGTCGTCGCTGCCACCACCCCCGCCACCACCGCCGCCGAGCAGGGCGCGGGCGGCTTGGTTGGCGAAGCGGACCTGGCCGCCGCGGGTCATGATGATGCCGTAGGGCGCCCGCTCCACCAGATGGCGATAGCGGCCCTCGCTGTCGCGCAGGGCGGCCAGGGCCCGCTGGCGCTCCAGTTCCGCGCCGGCGCGGGCGGCGAAGATGTCGAGCAGGGCGTCGGCACTCGGCCGCATGTGCAGCGACCGGTCGCTGAGGATGGCGACCAGACCGATGGGGCGCCCGTCGCCGCCCGGCACCGCCCGGCCGAAGCAGCCGCAGGCGCCGAAGGCGGCGGCGGTGGCGCAGCCGGCGGCGATGCCCTCGCCGGGGGTGCCGACGTGGCAGCGACCGTGGGTGAACACCTCGCCCATGTGGCCGCTGACCGCCAGCGGCGGCAGGGTGACCGGCTTGCCGTGGCGCACGGCGGCCACCGGCTGCACCCAGTCGCCCGCTCGCTCGGCGATCAGGGCGCCGTCGGCATCCAGGGCGCGGGCCAGACTGTCGGCGAGCGCGTGGAAGAAGTCGCGCCCGCCGGCCGGGGCGACGCCGCGCGCCAGCTCGGTCAGCACCGCCTCGTGGCGGCGCTGGTCGGTGACGTCGGTGACGGTGGCGACGCAGCCGCCGTGCGGCATGGGGGTGACCAGCACTTCCAGCCGGCGGCCGGTGACGTCGATCTCGCAGGTTTCGGCGCCGGCGCGGCCCTCCGCCGGGTGCAGCGGCGCCCCGCCCAGCAGGGCGGCCAGGGCGCGGCCGCGCAGGCGGTCCTCGGCGATGTCGAGCAGGCGCGGCAGCACCCCGTTCCACGCCACCACCCGGCGGTCGGCATCGAACACCGCCACGCCCTGGGTGAGGCTCTGCAGGGTGGTCTGCAATAGGGCGCTGCTTTCCGCCAGATCCTGTTCGTGCTGCTTCAGGGCGGTGATGTCCATCAGCACCTTGACGACACCGCCGCTGCCGGTGGCGTGCTCGCTGATGCGGTACCAGCGGCCGTCGGACAGCCGGCAGTCCACCGGGGCGCGGGCCTCCAGGTGGCGCGACAGGCGGCGCTGCACCCACGGCTCCAGCGGCCCTTCCGCCGGGTCGTAGGCGCCGCGGGTGGCGGCGATGCGCAGCAGGCCGTCGAAGGTGACGCCCGGCTGCAGGGCATCGGCCAGACCGGGGTAGGCGGCGCGGTAGCGTTCGTTGCAGACCACCAGCCGGCCGTCGCCGCCGAACAGCACGAACCCTTCGGAGATGGAGTTGACGGCATCAATCAGATGACGTTGCAGGGTGGCCGTTGCCGCCACCTGGGTGGCCGCCGCCGCCATCGCCGCCTCGCCCCGGCGGG